>NZ_JAAHBQ010000024.1 GCF_020144665.1 Oscillatoria salina IIICB1
TTTATAACTGGTTAATTGTTGTAAAACAGTTAAAGGTAAGCAATGATACAGTTACCGCCAACCACTCCCAGCGAAGATCGAGAGGCGATCGCCTCTAGCATAGCGAGAACTCTCCTCTCCCCGCAGCCAAGACTGCTGAGTAATTATAGTTATTATCAGAAAAGCTAAATCTTCTCAGTTGTGAAGATTTTTTTTTGTTGAAGTTAATCAAGGTAGATAAATAATAATTGCTCTTAAGGCGATCGCTCGGCTGAACGGGTTTACCATAGTAGAGTGAAAAAGTCTCTGTTTCTCGCCTTGTCATGTTGCCCAATTTCTTAAACGCTGTTGTGAGAAGTTATTTGAAAAAAGCTCGTTTACGGACGATCTTAATTGTCCCCTTTGTTTTGCAAATTGTCGGGACAGTAGGATTAGTGGGATTTTTATCTTATAAAAATGGAGAAGAAGCCGTAGAAAACTTGGCTTGGCAGTTAATTGAACAAGCAAATGAGCGAATTAATAGTCGCCTCGATGATTATTTGCAAAAACCTCATTTGATTAACCAACTTAATGCTAATTCTCTAGAATTAAACCAATTAAACTTGCAAGATTTTGAGCAGCTCAAGCGTCACTTCTGTCGGCAAATTAACTCTTTTCCTTCAATTACGGCAATTTCTTATGCTAACAACCAAGGTGAATATATTGGCTGTGGTTTGAGTAATGGTACAAATTATATTACTGTCCTAAAAACAAGCGATCGCGGAGTTCGCCGAAACTACATTGCTGACCAAGAAGGCAATCCGCTTAAATTATTTAATATTATACCTAACTACGACTCACGAGAGCGTCCTTGGTATCAAGCAGGAAAAAAAGCAGGAAAACCAACTTGGGGACCTATTTATTCATGGATTGTTTATCCCACAGCAGGAATTAGTGCGGTTGCGCCAATTTATACAACTACTGGCGAGTTTCAAGGAGTTTGGATGATTGATTTAACTCTAGAAGAAATTAGTAACTTTCTCCAGGGTTTAGAAGTTTCTCCAAATGGCAAAATATTTATTATCGAATTTTCAGGCGATTTAGTTGCTACTTCTACTTCAGAAACTCCTTTTCTTGCCAGCAGTTATGGGAATAATACCGAAAGATTGTCAAGTTTAAATAGCCAAGATAGCTTGATTCGCGCTACCACCAAAAAGTTAATCAATTTGTTTGGGGAAAGCTTAAAAATTAAGGCGCCAAAACAATTGATGTTTTCCGATCGAGGCAAAAAAAATTTTGTGCAAATTATGCCTTATCAAGATGATAAAGGCTTAAATTGGCTGATAGTGACAGCGATTCCTGAATCAGATTTTTTGGCAGAAATTAATAAAAATAATCGCCAAACAATTTTACTTTGTCTGGTTGCAGCGATTGTCGCCACAGGTTTGGGTATTTTAACAGCACGCTGGATAACTAAACCAATTATTGAATTAAACGCTGCGGCGAAAAATATTGCTAAGGGTGATTTTCAACAACAACTGAAAGTAAAACACGATGATGAAATAGGCGAGTTGAGCCAAGCATTTAACCAAATGGCAGTGCAATTACAAGAATTATTTCAAGCATTGCAAGAAAGCGAAGCTAAATTTGCCACATTCTTGAACAGCGTACCTGTGGGAATATCGGTTTTTGATGCTAGGGGGAAAGTAGTAATTGTCAATCAAATAGGTGAAAAAATTCTTGGTGATGCTTCTTTGATTAGCTTAGACAGAGAAGATTTCTCAGCAGCATACCAAATTTATCTTAGTGAAACCGAGCAACTTTATCCGAGGGAAAAATTACCAGTTGTCCGAGCTTTAAAGGGAGAAACTGTCTTGGTTGAAGATATGGAAATTCGTCAAGCTGATGGAAAAATCATCCCTTTAGAAGTAAGAACTACGCCTGTTTTCGATCGCCAAGGTGAGGTTATCTATGCGATTAATGCCTTTATTGATATTAGCGATCGCCGCCAAGCTGAGAAAATTCTCGCTGAATACAATCATCGTCTCGAAACAGAAATTGTCCGCCAAACTCAGGAATTACGGGCAAGTGAAGCAAAATTTCGGGCGATTTTCAATTGCTCATTTCAGTTTATGGGCTTACTACAACCTGATGGTATTGTCCTCGAAGTTAATCAAACAGCGCTCGACTTTGCTGGGATAACTCATGGAGATGTAGTCGGTAAGCCATTTTGGGAAACTGACTGGTGGACAACTTCCCCCGCAACTCAACAGCAGTTACAACAGGCGATCGCCAAAGCCGCCCAAGGCGAATTTATTCGTTATGAAGTAGAGGTACAAGGAGGCGATCGCCTTGCAACCATCGACTTTTCCCTGCGTCCAATTTTTAACGACAAAGGACAAGTGACACTTTTGATCCCCGAAGGACGAGATATTAGCGATCGCAAACAAGCAGAACTCGATCTCCTTGAAAGAGAAACTATGTTGCGGACTATCGGCGATAACCTGGAAAAAGGCTTAATTTACCAGTTGGTGCGCGAAGCAGACGGAAGCTATCATTTTTCTTACATTAGCGCTGGAATCGAACGTTTGCTCGGAATCAAACCAGAAGAAGTAATCCGCAATCCCCAAGTTTTACATAATTTGATTCTCCCAGAAGACCGCTTGCTTAACGATCGCTTAACCGAAGAGTCGCTGCAAAATCTCTCAGTTTACGAAATGCAGATGCGTAAGCGAACCCGCAATGGTGAAATACAATGGTCGCAACTACGTTCTGTTCCCCGTCGGCTTGGTGATGGACGAGTGATTTGGGACGGAATCGAAATGGACATTACCGAGATTAAAAAACAGGAAGCCGCCCTGCGCGATAGCGAAGAACGCTTTCGTCGGGCTTTTGAAGATGCAGGAATCGGTATAGCGCTAGTTTCTCTCGAAGGACGCTGGTTAAAAGTTAATCATCGCTTGTGCGAAATTGTCGGTTATACCGAAGCCGAACTGCTGAACTTAAGATTCCAAGATCTTACCCACCCCGAAGACTTAGAAACTGACTTAGAATATGTCCGCCAATTGCTAGCAGGGGAAATTTCTACATACGAGATGAAAAAGCGATACTTTCATCAACAAGGACATCAAGTTTGGGTACAGCTTAATGTTTCGCTGCTGAGAGACGAGCAACAACAACCGCGTTATTTTATCTCTCAGGTTCAAGATATCAGCGATCGCCAACTCGCAGAGCAAGAGTTACGCGACAGTGAAACCAAATTCCGTGAATTGGCAGAAAATATTCGCGAAGTTTTCTTTATTATTTCCCATAGTGGGAAAATGATTTATATTAGCCCCGCCTACGAACAAATTTGGGGACGCAGTCGCGCTAGCTTGTACGAAAATCCTCGTTCTTGGTTAGAGTCAGTACATCCAGAGGAACGACCGCAAATAACCATAGCCCTGAATGGTCAAATTAACGAAGGGATCGAATTTGACCAAACCTACCGCATTATTCGTCCAGAAGGAGAAATACGTTGGATTCGCGCTCGTTCTTTCCCGGTACAGCAGGAGTTAAAAACATCTTACCGCTTTGTCGGATTTGCAGAAGACATCACCGAGAGAGTCAATACAGCCCAAAAACTGCAACAAGCCAAAGAAGCCGCCGATGCTGCTAACCAAGCAAAATCCGAATTTTTAGCGAATATGAGTCACGAAATTCGCACCCCCATGAATGCTGTCATCGGTTTTACCGAATTGCTACAAGGAATAGTAACTGAACCCCAAGCGCGTACTTACCTCAATAATATTGTCGCTAGTGGTAATACGCTATTAGCTTTAATCGACGATATCCTCGATTTATCAAAAATCGAAGCCGGAAAACTAGAACTGCAATTTGAACCTGTCAATTTGCGAAATTTAGTTAGAGAAATTCAGGAAATTTTTCTTCAAAAAGCTAGAAAAAAGAATTTGTTATTGCAAACCGAAATCGATGATTCCGTCCCCACAGTGATTATTTTTGACGAAGTGCGTCTGCGGCAAATTCTCTTTAATGTTGTGGGTAATGCGCTTAAGTTTACCGAAAAAGGCTATGTGAAAATATTAGTAACCAGCGAACAGTTATTAGTTAATAGCGAGCAATTCCCAGGAAATCCCCAATCAGCAAACAACTGTCAAATTATTATTAGCGTTCGAGATACCGGAATTGGCATTAGTCCTGACGAACAGAAAAAGATTTTTGCCGCTTTCCAGCAAAGTAAAGGACAAAGCATCCGCAAATACGGTGGGACGGGTTTAGGATTAGCAATTACGAAGCGATTAACGCAAATGTTAGGCGGTAAAATTGAGTTAGAAAGCGAACTAGGGCAGGGAACTACTTTTAGATTTATCTTTCCCAAAGTTACTTTTACTGCTACGTCTCAGGTTAGGGTTAAACCAAACTTACAAGCAGACTTAAATTCATTTGCCGCAGCAACAATTTTAGTTGTCGATGACGTACAATCAAACCTAGATTTAATCGCTGGTTATTTTTCTGGTAGCAAACACAGGCTGCTGTTTGCGCATAACGGACGAGAAGCAATTGAAAACGCGATCGCCCACCAGCCCGATTTAATTTTACTCGACTTGTGTCTGCCTGACCTGAAGGGATTAGAGGTAGCACGAGTTTTGCAACAAGAGTCCTTAACTAAAAATATCCCGATTATGATTGTTACAGCTTCTGTTTCCCAAAAGGACGAAACTTGGATACAGCAGTTGACTAACGGTTTCTTGCGTAAACCCTTCACTCGCAACCAATTATTCGAGGAATTACGCAAAATTCTCCCTCAAGATGAAGATCCTAGCACTTTAGCAAAAGAAAACGACGATGTTGTCAATAGCGATCGGATTATCCTCCCACCCGATCCAGAAACTTTAGCCCGGATACCAGAGTTAGTCAGCAAACTACGTCAAGAGGAAGAAACCGCTTGGAAATCGATCGTGCAGACGATGAAAAAAAAAGAAATTAAAAAATTTAGCGAAGTCCTGCACCATCTAGCCAGAGAATATCACTCTCAGACACTTTTCGACTATGTTACAAAACTAGACAATCAGTTAACTAACTTTGATTGGGAACATTTACCAAAGACAATAGAAGAGTATCCGCAAATTTGGCGATCGCTTGAGCCGTAGTGGTTAAATTGTTAATTGGTAGTTGCTATAAGTTAATAACTGGTAAATGCGGATAAAACTCGACCTTTCACTTCTTAATTCTAATCGTAATGAGCACATTTCATCCCGAAGATTTTTTGGTTTTAGTTGTCGATGACCTTAATCAAAATTTACAGGTTATTGGCGAAATTTTGGAAAAACAAGGCTATGAAACCACTTTTGCTACCAACGGCGAACAAGCCCTTGCACGAATCAAAAGCGCCGATCCAGACCTAATTTTACTAGACTTAATGATGCCCGAAATGAACGGCTTAGAAGTTTGCCAAATCATCAAGAAAGACTTGCAATTTAAGGAGTTACCAATCGTTTTCTTGACGGCTAGTGACGAGAAAACAAACTTAATTCAAGCCTTTGAATTTGGCGCAGTTGATTATGTAACCAAACCTTTCCACGTACCAGAACTTTTAGCCAGAGTAAGGAATCACTTGGAACTAAAGCAAACAAGAGACCAACTCAAAAAAGTTTTGGAACAACAAAAACACCTAATCGCTAAATTAGAAAAATTAGCAACCACCGATCCCCTAACCGGAATTTTAAATCGTCGTCATTTCTTAAATATAGCAACCAAAGAACTGAGTCGTTACCATCGCTACAACTGCGGCTTTTCTTTATTAATGCTCGATCTCGACCATTTTAAACGAATTAATGATACCTACGGACATTCTATAGGTGACGAAGTTCTTAAAGCCATGACCGAAGCCGTGCTAAAATCTCTCCGAAAAGCAGATAGTTTCGGACGTTTTGGTGGAGAAGAATTTGCCATCTTACTCCCAGAAACCAACCTAGAAACTGCCAGAGAAGTTGCCGAACGCATTCGTCAAACCATCACCAAACTTACTATTACCCCACCAAACCAACTCGTGCAAATCACTGTTAGTATTGGCGTAACAACCTGTAAAATGAAAGATGAATCATTGGAAGTTTTACTACAACGTGCGGACAAAGCCCTTTACCAAGCGAAAAATTTGGGACGCGATCGCGTTGTTACTCACCTAGAAACTGACAACTAGATCGAGAAGTTTAGTAACAATTAACTATGGCTAAAATTAAATTTGTCACCTCCGAACCGATCGACTTGAGTAACTGCGATCGCGAACCGATTCATCTTCCGGGGAAAATTCAACCCCACGGAGTGCTTTTAGTTTTGCAAGCACCGAAATTGACAATTTTACAAGTTAGTGAAAATGTCGAACCAATTTTAGGCATTTCCGGAGAATCTCTACTCGGGAAAAAATTAACTACTTTATTTCCCGAACCAGAAGTTAATTTTTTAGCAGATTGTATTTTCCAAGACAAACTCGAATATCTTAACCCCCATCAGCTATTTTTTCAAATTGGCAAAAAAAAGATTATTTTTGAAACTGTAATCCATCGCTCGGAAACAGTCATTATTTTAGAATTAGAGCCAAAATTTAACGAGCAATCGACTCATCGTGCGGATTTTTATCATTTAGTTAAAGCTTGCCTAAAAAAAGTTACTAAAACAGCAACTTTTGCCGAATCAGCAGCAATGATTGTTCGCGAAATTCGGCAAATCACTGGATACGATCGCGTCATGCTATATCGCTTTGCAGCCGATCGCAGTGGTGTAGTAATTGCCGAAGACAAAAAGACTGAATTAGAAACTTTTTTAGGTTTGCATTATCCAGCTTCCGATATCCCCAACCAAGCTCGCAAATTATATGCTCAAAATTGGTTGCGAATCATTGTTGATGTTAACTATCAACCTGTCAAAATTGTCCCCGAATATAATCCTCTCACCAATGCACCTTTAGATCTAAGCAACTCAATTCTGAGAAGCGTTTCTCCAATTCATATTGAATATTTACAAAACATGGGAGTTGCCGCTTCTTTGTGCATTTCCCTGATCGATGACGACCAACTATGGGGCTTAATTGTTTGCCATCATTATCAACCAAAATATGTCGATTATGAAACTCGCAAAGCTTGCGAACTTCTCGGACAATTCATGTCAGTTGAACTCTTCAAGCAGCAACAACAAGATTTATTGCGCTATTCAGAACAAGTTAATATTATTCACAATCAACTCAAAAAAGGATTAGCCGATCGAAGCGAGTTTCAACAAATTTTTCAGCAAAATAGCAATCTCTTACTGGAACTGGTTAAGGCTAGTGGAGTAGTAATATATTTAGACGATCGCTTAACCTTGAGTGGTGCTACTCCCAGTGAAAAAAAGGTAGAAGAATTATTGCTTTGGTTGCGGAAAAATCAGCCTCAAGAAATATTTTATACCGATGAATTGAGCCGAATTTATCGACCCGCTCTCGCCTACAAAAAGCAAGTTAGCGGTCTATTAGCAATTTCAATTTTCGGCAATCGCACTTGTTATCAAATTGTTTGGTTTAGACCAGAAATAATCCAAACAGTTGACTGGGGAGGAAATCCCTATCAATCGATAACAACTATCGAAGAAAGTGGCAAAGTTCGCTTATCGCCTCGTCGTTCGTTTGAGTTATGGAAAGAAACAGTTAAAGGCAAATCTTTACCTTGGAATAAGTTAGAAATAGAAGCCGCAATTAAACTAAAAAATACCTTAATGTTAGCGGTTTTAGAATTTTCTCAAGCGGCATTAGAACAAGTGGTTCAACGTGCAGAAATTGCTAATCGCGCCAAAAGCGAATTTCTCGCAAATATGAGCCACGAAATTCGCACCCCGATGAATGCTATTCTCGGCTTTTGCGATTTATTACAAGGAATGGTAACTGAACCTAAAACAACTGCTTATGTGAGATCGATTGCCTCTAGTGGCAAAGCTTTATTAGCATTAATTAATGATCTTCTCGATTTATCTAAAATCGAAGCTGGGAAAATTGAACTGCATTACGAAGCCATCGATCTACGTTTGTTAATTCAAGAAATTCAAGAAGTTTTTTTTCAAAAAGCAATCGAACAAGGGTTGGATTTGTTAATAGAAATTGATGAAAAATTTCCGAGAGGAATTTGTTTTGAAGAAGTGCGGCTGCGCCAAATTTTATTTAATGTCGTGGGTAATGCTTTAAAATTTACAGAAGAGGGTTTTGTGAAACTTTACCTACGCTGTCAAACTTATACTGTAGCAGAAAATGAAAAAGTTTGGCTAGAAATAGTGGTAGAAGATACAGGAATTGGGATTGCTGCGGATCAACAAGAGCGCATTTTTGATGCTTTTGTGCAAAGCGAAGGACAAAGTACCCGTAAATATGGGGGAACAGGTTTAGGATTAGCGATTACCCGCCGCTTAACAAATATGTTAGGGGGAATGTTATTTTTACAAAGTCAACTAGGTAAAGGAAGTAAATTTATTTTTGTTTTCCCGGAAGTCGATATTTGCAGTATCCAATCAAAAAGTAAACTCTTATCAGATGGAGATGAAGACTTACATCGATTTCAACCAGCAACAGTGTTAGTAGTAGATGATGTCCAGTCTAATCGCGATTTGATTGAAAGCTATTTTGCAGGAAGCGAACATCAATTATTAATGGCGAAAAATGGTTCCGAAGCGATCGAACTTGCCCAAATTTACCACCCAGATATTATTTTTCTCGATCTACGAATGCCGATTTTAGATGGACGAGTTGCGGCTCATTATTTAAAGCAAAATCAGCAAACGAAAGATATTCCGATCGTGATTCTTACGGCTTCTGCTGTGAGTCATGATTATCAAGATTTAGAAGATTTATGTCAAGGATTCTTGAATAAACCGATTAGCCGCTCCCAACTAGTGAAACAGTTAGAAACTATTTTGCCCCAAAAAGAAAATTATTCTTACCACAAAAAGCCAAATTTGTCAAAAGAAATTCCGGAAGAAATAAGTGAAATAAATACAGAAAACCTCGACGAACTAATTGCACTCTTGCGGCAAGAAGAAGAGACAGTTTGGCAAGAGTTGCGACAGAAAATGAAAAGACGAGACCTGCGTGCTTTTGCCCAACGTTTGCACTCACTAGCCAGAGAATACCACAGCCGAGTGTTATTAAGTTATGCTACAACCTTAGAAACTCAACTTGCTAACTTTGACTGGAAGCATCTACCAGAGACGATCGAAGAGTATCCACAAATTTGGCGATCGCTGTCTTCAGTTACAAAGAATGAAAAATAAACAAAGAACCAGGGAGAATAAACAAGGAACGAATGATAATAAAAAATAGACGACTCCATCTAGTAACTTCCAATGAAATCATTTCACCCCGAAAAATTCCTGATCTTAGTCGTAGACGATATCCATCAGAACCTGATTGTAATTGGTAATATGCTCGAACAAGCAGGTTACGAAACTACATTTGCTACTCACGGAGAGCAAGCCCTAGGGCGCGTAGCGAGCGCAAAGCCAGACTTAATTTTGCTCGATTTCATGATGCCAGACATGAATGGGATTGAAGTCTGTCAAAAGTTAAAAGCTAATCCCCAACACTGCGAAATTCCGGTTATTTTCCTCACCGCCAGTAACGAGCAAGAAGATTTAGTAGAAGCATTTGAAAGTGGAGCCGCAGATTATATCTGTAAGCCCTTTCGTTCCTCAGAGGTACTGGCGAGAATCAAAACCCACCTGAATAACCGTAATTTGCAAAAAGCCTTAGAGAAACAAAAAAACGAGCTAGAGAAACAAATCGAAGATCGTCTGGCGGCAGAAGCACGACTCCGAATCGTGGAGCGAGCGATCGCGGCTTCTAGTAATGGAATTTTTGTCACTGATGCTCGCAGACCAAGTCAGCCAATAATTTACGTGAATTCAGGTTTTGAGCGGATGACAGGTTATACAGAAGCCGAGATAATTGGCAAAAATTTGCGCTTTTTACAGACAATTGAAACTGAAAAAGTTGCTCAACTCGAACAAGCCATGCAAGTAGGGAAAGATTATGACCTAGAACTACAAATTTTTCACAAAGACGGGACTTTATTTTGGAGCGAATTAAGTCTTTCTCCAGTCTACGATCGCGAAGGTAACTTAACTAACTTTATTGGCGTCCAGGTAGATATCACCGAGCGCAAATTTGCTGAGTTAGAACTGCAACAGGCAAAAGAAGCAGCAGAAGCCGCTAACCGAGCCAAAAGTGCCTTCTTAGCCAATATGAGCCACGAATTACGCACGCCGTTAAATGCGATTATCGGCTTTGCCCAATTGCTACGGCGCGATTGCCAACTAAGTTTGAAACAGCAAGAAAACCTCCGCACGATCGCTAGCAGTGGCGAACATTTGCTGAATTTAATTAACGACATTTTGGACTTATCAAAAATTGAAGCGGGACGCATTAATCTCAATAAAACCAACTTTAATTTACGGCAAATGCTAGAGGAACTGCGAGAAATGTTCCAGCTAAGAGCGAGACAAAAAGGTTTGCAGTTAAAATTCAACCTAGCCCCGAATTTGCCTGTGGGGATCGATAGCGATCGCGTCAAGCTGCGCCAAGTGTTAATTAACTTGCTGGGTAATGCTGTCAAATTTACTCAGGTTGGTGAGGTGAGTTTAACCGTGGAAAGCTTTCCCGCCAGGTTATTAGAGAATTACAAGCAAACAGAGAAGGATGTAGCGATCGTCTGTACAGTGCGGGATACTGGAGTTGGTATTGCTGGCGATGAATTAGAAAATTTATTTAATCCTTTTGTGCAGACTAAATCTAGTCTTAACAGTAACGAAGGAACCGGTTTGGGTTTAGCAATTTCTCGCAAATACGTTCAACTGCTCGGCGGTGATATCCAAGTTATTTCCGAAGAAGGAAAAGGCTCGATTTTTAGATTTCAGATAATCGTTACTCCAGTAGAAAAAGAAAGGATTGAAACAAAAACTTTCTCTCGGAAGGTACTTGCTCTGGCTCCCAATCAACCTCAAACTAAGATTTTAGTAGTAGACGATCGAGCTACAAACCGTCAATTGCTAGTGCAGTTACTCAGCGAAGTCGGTTTTCAAGTTCAAGAAGCAGCAAATGGAGAAGAAGCAATAGCTTGTTGGCAAAAATATTCTCCAGATCTAATTTTTATGGATATGCGAATGCCCGTCATGGATGGCTACGCAGCAACCAGAAAAATCAAACAACAAGCAGTGGAAAATTTGGCAAATAAGCACTCTTCAGTCAAAATTATTGCCCTGACAGCGAGTGCCTTTGAGGAAGAGAAAAGTTCGATCTTAGCCGCCGGGTGCGATGATATTATTTACAAGCCATTCCCCGAAGCAATTATGTTTGAAAAAATCGCTCAACATTTACAAGTTAGTTATCTTTACGAAGATAACTTTGAGACAAAAGAGCTAGCGAGTGAGTCAAATCAGATCGATTTTAGCGCTTTGCAAGCATTGCCCGAAGCTTGGTTAGGGGAAATAGAGGAAGCAGCGATCGCGTTAGACGAACCTAAACTAATTAAGGCGATCGAAAAAATCCAACTTCAAAATCCCCGTTTAGCTCTGGCGCTGCAAACTTATATCAACAATTTTGAATACCATAAAATTTTAGCAGCAATTACCGCTAACAACTCAGCAAACTCTAATAGAGGATCGAATTTACCTAACGATGAATGGATTGCCAATCTCAAAGAAGCAATTTGCGGCGCTGATTTCGAGACAATTGGCAACTTAATCGCACAAATTAAGCAGGAAAATGTAACTTTAGCTCAACGCCTTCAAGTATATCTGGATAATTTCGAGTACGAAAAAATCTTAACGGCGATAAATGAGTAAATTAGGGAGACAATAAAGAGAGAAAATAACTAGTAAGCAACAGCAACTATGAACAATGAAGACAACTCAACCAAACTAGGTGATGATTTTGCTCGAAAAACAACTGAGCGTTTGAGGGCAGATATTTTGGTAGTAGACGATACGCCAGCTAACTTGCGCTTGCTAGTTACTTGTTTGCGACAAAAAGGCTACAAAGTGCGACCTGTAACTGATGGGTATGCAGCTTTAAAAGCAGTGCAGCATTTTCAACCTGACTTAATTTTATTAGATATTTTGATGCCTAATCTCAACGGTTATCAGGTTTGCGAACAACTGAAAGCTAACCCAGAGACAAAAGAAATTCCGATTATTTTTCTCAGTGCGCTCAATGAAGCCTTAGATAAAGCTAAAGGTTTTCAAGTTGGTGGGGTAGATTATATTACTAAACCTTTCCAAATTGAAGAAGTCTTAGCTAGAGTTAAAAATCACATTTACCAGCGTTTATTGCAAAAACAATTACGAGAACAAGCCCAAATTCTTCAAAAACAAAATCAACGATTGCAAGCCACAATTCGCGAAAGTAAGTTGTTAGAAGAAAAGTTGTTGGCTGCGGAGAAAAAAATGCGTGGCGTATTTGAAGCAATGACGGATATTGTGATTGTTGTGAATTTCCAAGCAAACCAAGTTGGTAACATCGATATTTTACCAACTAATGCAGTTTGCATCGATGCGTCGAGTACGGATATTATTAATCAAACCATCGAACAATTTTTTCAACCAGAAACTGCTAGCCCGTGGTTGAGTATTTTTCAGCAAGTTTTAACCACCAAGCAAACCAATCATTTAGATTACAGTATTGAAACTGAGGAAAAATTAGTTTGGTTAGCCGCCGCAATTTCGCCCTTTGACGAAGAATCAGTAATTTTAGCAGCGCGAGATATTAGCGATCGCAAACAAGCAGAATCAGCTTTACGCATCGCCGAACAAAGATATCACAGTATTGTCGAAAACGCGATCGACGGCATTTTTCAATCGACTCCTGAAGGACACTATCTTAACGTTAATCCCGCATTAGCCAGGATTTACGGCTACAAGTCTCCTCAAGAATTAATTCAAAGTGTGGAGAATATCGATCGGCAAATCTATGTCGATCCTAACTCTCGCGAAGAATTTAAAGCCGCGATCGCCGCTAATAATTCTGTTTCCGGCTTTGAATCTCAAGTTTATCGTCGAGATGGTAGCATTATCTGGATTTCGGAAACTGCCCGTGCGGTTAAAAATGATACAGGCAAGCTATTATACTACGAAGGCATTGTTTCCGACATTACCGAACGTAAACTAGCTCAAAAAGCCTTAGAACTGCAAAAAGCACAAACCGAACAACTACTACTCAATATTTTACCTCAGCCGATCGCCGATCGCCTGAAAACTGGTGAAAGTCCGATCGCCGATCAATTTGAAGAAGTTAGCGTCCTTTTTGCAGATTTAGTCGGATTTACCCAATTTTCTGCCCAAAAAAAACCTACTGAGTTACTAGAATTTTTGAATGAAATTTTTTCCGAATTTGACCAACTAGCCTCTAACCACAGCTTAGAAAAAATCAAAACCATCGGCGACGCATACATGGTAGTTGGTGGTTTACCCATTCCTCGCCCTGATGCTACTGCCGCGATCGCCAAAATGGCACTCGATATGCAATCTTTTTTAGCTGATTTTAACCTTAAAAAACAACAAAACTTCAGTTTGCGAATTGGTATTCATACAGGCGCTGTCGTCGCTGGCGTGATTGGGATGAGTAAGTTTATTTACGATCTTTGGGGCGATACGGTTAATATTGCTTCTCGCATGGAATCTAGCGGAATCCCAGGAAAAATTCAAGTAACTTCTGCTGTTTACGAACGCTTAAAAACACAATTCAACTTTGAACAACGAGGCAAAATTTCCGTTAAAGGTAAAGGCGAAATGCTTACTTATTTGCTGATCGATCGACTTTAATTTTTGCTAACAGTTAGCACGTAGCCGCATTTACCAGTTCTCAGCGACCAGTTTATTCGCTAATTGCTTGTTGTCTCCAATCTCTACTGATAACTGAAAACCGATCCCTGATAACTGAAAACCGATCCCTGATAACTGAAAACTGATAACCGATCCCTAATAACTGAAAACTGAAAACCGATCCCTGATAACTGAAAACTGAAAACCGATCCCTGATAACTGATAACTGATAACTGATAACTGATAACTGATAACTGATAACTGATAACTGATAACTGATAACTGATAACTGATAACTGATAACCATCTCTGCCAATTCCTCTTAACGATAAATCCTGGGAACGATCAACTTTCGCAAAACTTGAAGTAACGAATGTAAATAATTTTTCTTAATAGCTTTGTTTTCAACTACTTGGGCAGCATAAATTAATTTATAATCTTCGTAAGCTACATTAATTCGTGAAGTTGCTTCCGTTGCTTTGGGATGGCGATTTAGGTCAGGATGCCACTTTCTAATTAATTTTTTATAAGCAGTTTCAACTTGGAGATGGTTAGCATTTGCTTTTACTCCTAAAACTGTCCACCAAGGAGAATTTTCCTGAAGAATGAGTTCTAATTCTTTGAGATTATGAATAGTAACTTTTGGGATTGTGGTTGAGTTATTTAAACTAGAAATTAGTTGTTCGGCTTGAGGAAAAAGAACTTTTGCCGGTATATCTGCCACCGGACAAGCAAAAGCACTTGTTAGTTGACAAACTTGACCAGTGAAAGCAGTAGCAGGTGTATCTTCCCAGCAACAAGCAAAAGGAGACAGCAGAGGAGACATTAATTGGTAAGCTTGACCTTTTAAGGAACTAATAGGTGCATCTTCCCAAGGACAAGCAAAAGGAGACAGCAGAGGAGACATTAATTGGTAAGCTTGACCTTTTAAGGAACTAATAGGTGCATCTTCCCAAGGACAAGCGAAATCAGACATTAATTGGTAGAATTGACCTTTTAACGCTGTTGCTGGTGCATCTTCCAAGCGACAAGCCAAAGGAGACATCAAAGGAGACATCAATTGGTAAGCTTGACCTTTTAACGCTGTTGCTGGTGCATCTTCCAAGCGACAAGCCAAAGGAGACATTAACGCGATCGCCAGTTGGTAGAATTGACCTGTTAACGCTGTTGCTGGTGCATCCTCCCAAAGACAAGCCAAAGGAGACATTAACGCGATCGCCAGTTGGTAGAATTGACCTGTTAACGCTGTTGCTGGTGCATCCTCTAACCCACAAGCAAACTCAAAAAATTCTCCTGTAAGTCTCAGCTTTGACTCACCAGTTGAAGTTAATCCTAGTTGAGTGACGATCTTCGGCTGCGATCGCGATCGCCCAGTTAAGGCTACAGATGCACCACAAAAACAGAAACCGAATAAGAATAGAGCTAGCAGCAACTCCTCAATTGTGGCAATCATTTCGACGCTCCTCTGACTGTTAGCCAAGTTTCCACCCCCAATAATTATCGGACACAGTGGGTCAAAAAAGAAGAAATTTGTAACAGAATAGAAACTATTGGGTGATTGGGGAGTGGGGCGATCGGTTACCAGTGAGCAGGTAAACGACTACCGACAAGAAAAAACTCCTAGTCCGTAATGAGCAACTAGGAGATCGAGAAAAAGATAAAAAGTAGGTTAGGTCTATCTACACTTCAACTTCAGTGATGTTATTTACAGAATTTCAGCTTAATCTCCCTAAATAAAGCATTTTAGTGAGATATTTTTCTGACTTAAATCGATTAGTTAAAATAAGATTATTTCGAGCAAGCATTTATTTTTAGCCAGAAAAATATTTTATTGGTTTAAACTCGCTCTAACTTTAGTTAGATGACAATCGTTCGTCGTCTGTTGGGTAGATTTTTCAAGAAATTATTCTTTCTTTAGATACAGGAGAGCCAACAAAAGTTTACGGCTAGAGAGCGATTAAAAGCAAGCTGAATTTTTTCTAGGATGATAATAGATAGTTAAAGAAAAAATAGTCAAGATAGGAAATTACAATATGAAACTTTCTAATTTATCTAAGTTAGCCGGAGCTAGTCTCTTAGCTGCTAGTTTAGCAGTTTTCCCGGCGATTTCTCCCGCTCAGGCACAAATCGATCCAGAACCAGAGATTTATGACGATGAATTGTATGATGAAGGATACTATGACGATGACTTTGACTGGGGCTGGCTGGGTTTGTTTGGTTTAATTGGATTAGCTGGTTTGGCTGGTCGCAAAAAGCGTAAAGAAA
This sequence comes from Oscillatoria salina IIICB1, assembly GCF_020144665.1. Lineage (NCBI taxonomy): Bacteria > Bacillati > Cyanobacteriota > Cyanophyceae > Oscillatoriales > Oscillatoriaceae > Oscillatoria > Oscillatoria salina. Next base: position 16,054 of record NZ_JAAHBQ010000024.1, read on the forward strand.
CTGTTTATAATGATCCTGTAGTTGGCGATCGCGAAGTGACGACTACTAATTATCCTGATTATCGTCGGTAATTAATTGGTCTGACAACTCTAAGAATAGACGCGCATCAATTCGCGTCTATTTGATTTGTCAAATTTGTACGAATTCCTCTAAAAAACCTCGCTTTCCCAGTCGGGCTATGGAAGCTGCAACTGGTAATCTGGGACTGTCGAGAAGTTGTGCAATTTCGGTTACATCTGGCTGTCCAAATTGTTGAATTGTTTGTAAAACTTGGCGATCGAATATGACATTGCTAAATTCATTTTTCAGGATTGATTGAATTTGGGTAATGACGATATTAGCATTATCAGCAGGGACACATTCACCACCAGTCAGAGTGGCGATCGCGTTAAAGGCTTCGTTCGTCAGGCGATCGCGCACCATAGACAAACTATACACCTTCACCCGCTTATCTTCAGCCGTCGCCGTGACCAATTGTACATCTAAACCACTCGGACAACCATCGTGCCAGGAATCGCTACCTTTACCTAATTTTACACCTCTATTTGTTTGCATCCATGCAGCAAAACCGTGAGGCGGCGCATCTCCTACCAAAATCGCAAAACGACAGCTATGTTTGCGCCAGCGCATTTGCTGACAAGCATCCTCCACACCCCGGTAAACCGCCTCTGCACCATCGCCACCACCATCCGCCCTCAACTGGCGAATATGATTTTGCATCTTATGTAAATTATCTGTCAAAGGATAGATGCGAGTAACAAAAGAAGTATCTTGCGGTGGATGATCGCGATATTCCACCAAACCCACTTGGAGATTGATATTATTGTCAGTGGAGAGAGTAGCGATCGCATTCAAAAGTTGTTGTTGGGCTACCTGAATAAAACTACCCATACTACCTGTAGTATCGACAACAAAACAAATATCAACATAATTAAGACCCTTCATCAATTTTACCTCCTCCCAAAATAGATAAGCAAAATCTGATTTAATTAAAGCAAAAAAACAAACACCATTGAGTTAAAATAAAATCAAAACTAGCTATTTCATCTTACTCTCATGCAACTCGAAGATTACTTTAACTTTCTTGATCCCGACGACATTCGGATCAAAGGACATCGCCTTGGCATCGATAACATACTAGAATATTTTCTCGACGGATATACACCAGAAGAAATTGCTGCTATCTATCCAGAATTACAATTAGAAAAAATTTATGCCACTATTACCTATTATTTGCACAATCGGTCGGAAATTGATGCTTATCTCCTTCGTTTGCGGCAATGGCGAGAAAAACGCTATCAAAAATCGTTAGAAAATCCCTCACCAATAGCACAACGCATCAGAAAAATTAAAGCACAACGAGCCAATTAAGATGACAAAAGCCTGTAAAACTTTTGCCATCTAACTCATTTACTTATCCTTCCTTTCTGGTAAAGGAACTTCCATAATTTCCATCAACAACTCCAAACGAGATGGACGAGATAACAACGGAATTAAATTCGGCAAGGAATAGTAATCCCCCGCAAAAGTGAAAGTATCTACCTGCACCTGTCTTTCTTGCAATTTTGTCTCCATCCAGTCATAAGAAACACCGACTTTGACAATTACAACATTCGGCTGAACTTGCAATTCCTGACAATAAGCATCGAAAGCCACCCCAAAATAAGGCGCAGTATTTTCACCTTGGTCAGTTACTAGGATAATCTGCTCAACTGCCTGCTTTCTCAAGCGCATCGCCTCAACGCTACAGCCGATACTGGTTGCACCGCCAGCGCTGACATGACGAAAAGCTTTTTCCCAGTCACTCAAGTTGTTACCAGCAGCTTTTACCGGGTAAGGCATCGTATCGAAAGCATAAACAAACAAATCTGCCTCCGCAACCCCAGAAATCAAAGCAGCAATTTGCTTACCAATTTCGATCGCGCTTTCCATTGAGCTAGACTTATCTACAAGTAAAGCAGTGGGCTTTTTAATTGAGCCGCGCTTTTTCACTTGTTCGTCCATCACTCGTTCCAGTTTTGCCGCCGTTTCTGCATCCAACTGGGTAACATCAGCCGCAACGCGACTTTTTAACGCAGAGACGCGCTTATCAGACTGCGCTTGTTCTAACTTTTCGTCGATTAATTTCTTCACTTGCGCGTGTTCCATCGCCCCTCGCTTTTGCAGCGACTTCAGGTTATTAATTACCTCTTGGGGTGACATAGAATTAATCAACGCAACCATTACAGTTGGTGTCATTTGCTTGACAGCACCGATAGCAATAGTGTAAGGAATCTTTTGTTCGACGATCGCTTTTGCCTGTTCGGTAGGAGATTTCGCCTTAGCTAACTGCTTCAGTTGAAAACTCAAGCTATCCGCAGGTGGCTTATCCTTAAACAAAACCGCATCAGCACGCGCACCGGGCTTAATATGCAGCGTAGCATACAAGTGTTTCATCGCCTTACGACCTCGGAGCGCCGCGCGATCGAAAAATTCCGGGTTTGCTTCGCGCTTCTCTAAATAGCGGCGGACAGCAGTACGCGCAGAACGTGGTACTTTATTTCTGTGAACCTTCATAAAGTCCACAATTCGGGCTACCTGATAAGGAGGAAATTCCTGCAAAACTACGAAACCCGCATCCCGGTGTTCCTCCAAACCGCTAGTCAGCAAATTACCGATAAACACTTCTTTATGGTCGCGCACATCGCCGTTACGCTGATACCATACCGCCAAATGTCCATAAAAAATGGGGTCAAGTTCCACCATCATTTGATGTAATTCTGCTACTTCTTCCAGCTTGCGGTGAGGTGTAGTTAGCAAGCTGTTGAGCATTTCTAAGCGTAAGTCACGTTCTGCTGTATTCATCTTTTTACCTCCAAAATAATTAATATTTGAGCTTTCTTGGAGGCAAATGTCGTCACCTATTACGAACTAAATATTCTGCTGATTTGCCGCGCAAGTTCAAGAAACTTTGCTAACAACATTTCTACTGATTAGGGCGCGACGACAACTGCCAAAATTATGTAATTTGGTCACTTCGCGCAAGTCAGGAAAGCTGTTGTTCACACACGGGATTTGAACCCGCAAATGATGGAATCTAAATCCATTGCCTTTTCCATTTGGCTAGTATGTAAGCTTCCCTGGTTAGGGCGCGAAGTAAAATCAAATTCGGTTGATTAACTAAGTAAAGTTCCGAAACGTTCTAAGCTCAGTTTCGTAAGCTAGATTATCTAAATGATTGTCGATTATTCACATTTTAGCTAATTTTTTTAAGCTCATTTTCGCACAAGTTAAAAAAGCTGTCTTAACTTTACGCCCGTCGTACACCAGCTTTCACTAGCACTGGACACGCAAACTTCTTCTCGTTAGAGAGTGGGAATGATATCGCTAATTCGGTCGCCCGAATATCGCTACCTTAGGAGCGTTATTTTAGTTTGTAAGCTTTTTCGGTTGGGGTGCGAAATAACTCCTTTTTTTAGTTAGTCTTTTCTTCTTTCGTATCCTTCATTTAAAAAATTGGCTATTTCGACCAAAAATAAGTTGGAAAATAATTACTTCACGCAAGTTGAAAAAGCTGTTGTTTTATACACAGGAGTCGAACCTGTTACTCTCTGCTTATGAGTCAGATGCTCTACCAATGAGCTAGTATGTAAGCTTCTTCGGTTAGGGCGCGAATTAAATTTCATTTTTTAGATAACAATCGATTTTGTTTTCATTTCTTCTAGTTTTATTGAAGTTTTTGGGTTTATTTACAAATGAGTGAGGCAAGATAAGTTATCTACAAACTCAACTTTTTCTTTGCTTTTAGTTAAACTGAGATTATTCTCAGAATGACCAGGAAAACAAACGAATTTTAAATGGTTAGCCCGCGCAAGTTTATAAAGCTGTAAACAACGATCGCCGCTCTACCTAACTGAGCTAATTTCCCAACTGGAAAATATAGGATTTGAACCTATGTCAAACGAATTCCAAATGTGTGTAAGCTTTACAGATTAGGGCGCGGGAGATAAAGTTTTAATTTAGTTTTGAGCTTGATAAGCTGCTCGGATTTTTCTAGATTTTATCTCACCACGTGCTAAACAACGAGGACAACCGCAGGGTTTTCTACCATGTGCAGTGGGGAAATATCGCCAACCAACTATTTGTGGTAAATATCTGGCTTTACGAATTTCTCTTGCTTGGATTTTTCGCGGAATAATTACTTCGTAGCCGCTAGAATTTCCTAGTTTCATCAAGAGTGAGTTGGCTTCGTTTGCCGTCATTTCTTGATGTCTTTGATTGAAGTAACCTACTGAAACTATTTCGTTGTTTGGAATACGAAAGTAAATTCCGTAGATAGTTTTTGTGCCATCGCGTTTGAGTTCTCGTAACCATTGATGTGAGGTATAAAAGTTAGGTAAGACTGGCATTGCATAAACGCCGTTGTTACTAATTTTGATACCTGTTCGCAGAATTGATTTTAACTTTTTTTCTGCGGTTAAATGGACAAAGGTAGTCATGAAATATCTGATTTAAGTGGAAGAAAAGGTTACTTCGCGCAAGTTGAAAAAGCTGTTGTGTTATACAGGGGAATCGAACCCCTATCACCTGGTTAATAGCCAGTTGCTCTACCAATGAGCTAGTATGTAAGCTTTATCGGTTGGGGCGCGAATTAACTCGCATGAAGCAAGAAGTTTTTGCTAAAATTGATGGAGATTTTTGGCTTTGCTCAGAATGACATTTTTGAGTTTTTTGGTAGTAGCTAAAATTGATGGAGATTCTACTCCTACTCGCTTCGCGAGAAGCTTCGCAACGGAGAACGCTACGCGAACGCTTCGCTCAGAATGACAACTTTGAATTTTTTTGAGTTTTAGCTATGGAGATTCTATTCCTACTCGCTTCGCGAGAAGCTTCGCAACGGAGAACGCTACGCGAACGCTTTGCTCAGAATGACATTTTTGACTTTTTTGGTAGTAACTAACATCTATAGTAATAGGAGATGATTTGTGACAAGATTTAATTTTCTGGTGTAGAGACGTTGCGTGCAACGTCTCTACAAACAATGACATTTTTGGTCATAGTTTTAATGTTGATTCCGCACAAGTTAAAAAAGCTGTTTTTACATTTGACGCTCTATCCTTTGAGCTACAACGGCTTAAAATGCCGTTGGTAGGACTCGAACCTACAACCTCCCGTTTAGCAGACGGAAAATGTTTGTATGCTTCCTCGGTTGGGGTACGGAAATTAAACTTTTTACTGGTTAAAAAAGATTGAGAGTAAGCTTGATTTTTTTAGATCTTGCTATCTAAAATTTGGGCTTAATTTAACCATAAACTGCTTCGGGACGGACGATCAAATCGCCACTTGGTCGTCTGTCAACGACGTATTCAGTAAAACGATTTGTGTGAACGTCCAAATATTGTGCGAGACGGTCTTTAATTTGAGTGTCGCTCATGTTATTTTTTAGGCGAAGTTGGTTTTCGCTGAGGTCGTAGGAGCGACCCTCGAAACGAATGTGAACCATATTGTTACCTCCATAACTGCTTTTTGGTTAAAATAGAGCAGTTTTTTGGTTATGAGATTGTTTGCTTGATAAAACTTTGATTTATTTTTGCTTGTGGTGGTTTTCAGCTTGTTTGCTTGTGCCACTAAATTTATACTACATAAATAATACAAGAGTGTCAAGGGATGAGGGAAATTTTTTTTTGAGGTGGGTGCGAGAATGGGGCGATCGCGTATCCACCTAGCGCCGTAAGCGGGTAATAATAGCTCTAGAATGAGGAGAAAGACCATTAAGATTGATTCCGACAAAGAGAAAAAGGTGTCTTCACGTCGTCCGATCGCGGTAGACTTGTTTGCTGGTGCGGGTGGATTTTCCCTTGGAATTGAGCAAGCGGGGTTTGAAGTAGCGATCGCGGTGGAGTACGATCCCGTCCATGCGGCGGTTTATAGTTACAACTTCCCTCAAACTAAGGTTTTGTGTCGGGATGTCACCAGTTTGGATGCAGGCGAAATCAGACAAGCTGTAGGAGGAGAAATCGATTTAGTCTTTGGGGGACCTCCTTGTCAGGGATTTTCATCGATGGGTAAGCGTAACCCAAAAGACGATCGCAATTACTTAGTGTTCGCTTTCTGTCGTTTAGTAAAGGAATTACAACCGCGTTATTTTGTAATGGAAAATGTCCCTGGTTTGAGTCAGGGCGAACATCGACGAATTTTGCAACGGTTGAAACATGAATTGAAAGATGCAGGTTACAAAATTAGAGAACCCGTGCAAGTATTGAATGCGGCTGATTTTGGCGTCCCGCAAAAGCGCAAACGGTTATTTTTGTTAGGGTGGCGGTATAAACAGAAAGCTTTATTTTATCCTCAACTGGAGCAAAAAGAGAGAGTCAGTGTAAGAGAAGCGATCGCCGATCTTCCGGATTTGGATTTTTTTCCTGAACTGCTGAATATTGATGAAATTGAGTTAAAAATAGAACTAGAAGTAAGTGATTATGTCAAGTATTTACGAGATTTAATTCCCGATCCTGATAATTTCGCTTATCCTCGTATTTGGAACCGAAATTTGTTAACTAGCTCTCGACGTACTCAACATAAACAAGAATCAATCGAACGCTTTCACTTAACCCAACCAGGACAACTCGAACCAATCAGTCGTTTACGAAGATTAGACTGGAATAAATGCTCTCATACTTTAAGGGCGGGAACAGGTATCGAAAGAGGTAGTTTTACTTCAGCTCGTCCCTTGCATCCAGAACGCGATCGCGTAATTTCAGTTCGAGAAGCCGCCAGACTCCATTCATTTCCCGACTGGTTTCGCTTTCACTCTACCAAATGGCATGGTTTTCGCCAAGTAGGTAATGCAGTGCCACCCTTGTTAGCCAGAGCATTAGGCGCGGAAATTATTACAGCTTTAGGAATTGTCCCCGTAGTACCAGAAGCAAAAATTGCCCTCGGCGAACCATCCTTATTGAGGTGGAATCAAAAACAAGCATCGTCCTACTGGCAGAAATTAAGCTCTTCAACCTAAGCCTGAGATAATTTTTGACAAATTTGAACTTAACACCGTAGAAATAGCGCCTGAGAGAGAAAAACACCAAAACGCGGAAAACCGATCCTCAAAGCTACGGTTAGGCGATCGCCGATAACTTGAACAATAGTTAGCCTAGAGACGAAGATAATTTCTAGGAGTAGATCTTATATGGTACAGGCTATCGATCGACAAATTGCCGCAATAAAAAGAGGCGAGGGAGATCCCGAACACATTCACGAATTAGCGCAAGATGCCTTAGCATGGGCGAGAAAAGTAACCAAAGAAAAAGGTGAAGGATCGAGCGAAAGCGCCTCTGCCTGGGATACAGTAGAAGAATTACTCGCCGCGATCGCCCATCGACGCAACCAACAACCACCAGAAAACTCATTAGACCGATATTGTCGCGATCGTCCCGAAGCCGACGAGTGTAAAGTCTACGACCTGTAAGCCAAGTTGATTAATTTTACTCAAAATAACGCACCCCCACAAAAATTGGTCGGGTGCGTTACTAATAGAGACAACTTTGATTCTCTGTAGACACAATGAACAAACACACAATGAACAAACGCAACGGTTGCAAGTTTGTCACCATAATCGTAGCCACATTTTTAATTAGCGCGATCGCCTGCAACCGATTTAATGCCCGCGAAAACGAAAACATCGCCGCAATTTCCTCTCAAACCATCCCCCCAACCTTATTTGGAATGCACGTCGAACATTCCTACAAAATCCCTTGGCCCCCCATACCCTTCGCCAGTTGGCGCTTGTGGGACGTACACACCGAACAATACAAACTCACCTTTTGGCCCCATTTAGAACCCCAACCAGACAATTGGGACTTCACCGGACTCGATAAAGTCGTCGAACTCGCCCAAAAAAACCAAGTAGAATTAGTTTACACCTTCGGACTCACCCCAGACTGGGCAGCCGCCAGACCAGAAGATCCCTCTCACTACGGCGAACCTCCCTCTCCCTCCGAACCCAAAAACATCGAAGACTGGCGCGATTTCGTCCGCACAGTTGCCACACGCTACAAAGGCAAAATTCGCTATTACGAACTCTGGAACGAACCCAACCTCAACTATTTTTACACCGGAACCATCGACCAAATGGTTACTCTGGCACAAGAAGCATACACCATCCTCCAAGAAATCGACCCAGAAATCAAAGTAGTTTCTCCCTCCGTCATCGCTACCCACGAATCTTGGCTAACCAAACCTGGTAATGCCTGGCTAGACGAATACTTTCGCAAAGGTGGAGATGCCTACACCGACATCGTTGCCGCCCACTTTTATATGCCCGCCGAAAACACTCCCGAAGACAGAATTCGCCCGATTCGGGAAATTCAAGCAGTCATGGCAAAACACGAACTAGCAGATAAACCTTTATGGAATACAGAAACAGGTTTTGGCAACCGTCAGCAAAATCATTACTATTCTGATGCCGAAAGTCAAGCTTACGTTGCCCGATCTTATCTGATTTATTGGTCCCAAGGAGTCGAACGTTTTTACTGGTACGGCTGGGACAACCGCAACGTTTTAACAATGTTAATGGTAGAAGAAGATAATCGCACCCTCACCCCAGCCGCCAAAGCTTACGCAGAAATCCAAAATTGGCTGGTTGGAGCAAAAATGCAACCTTGTAGCCCCGACAGGAATAATACCTGGACTTGTCAGCTAACCAGAAACGGCGAAAATAGTTGGATAATCTGGAACCCCAAAAATGACATTCAGTTACAAATTCCCCAAAGCTGGAACGTCACCCAAGTAACAGACTTAAACGGACAAAAATCTCCTCTATCTACTTCCGGAAGTTTGCAAGTTGGACAATTACCTTTATTACTGAGTAGAAATTAATCGTCAGATGAAATGGCGATCGCCAACCATAATCAAAAACCAACAAGCTACAATAATACCCAAGCATTTTCGTACTGCGAACATCTTACCCGCTATCTGGTTAATTAACTAGATTGGAGATAAGCTACGTTGCTCAATGTAATCCTTAGTGTAGCCGACTAATACTAATCTTTATCAATGTCATCCTTCGCGAAGCGAAGGATGACAAATAATACTCGCACAGTAATCTCACAATTGTCAAACCCATAAATTCTGGATTAACATATAGCCGAAACTAACTCCAGAAAATATTCTCTCTAGGTAGCATTTAATGCAAAGTAACGCACCTCCCAAAAAAGTCAAACTCAACCTTCTCCAAGCTTTCCGAGGTATCGCCGCCTTATTAGTAGTTCTCTTTCACCTCGATCAACTAAGTAACGAAAAACTCAAACAAACTTTTCTCTTCGGCATCTTTAAATTTGGCTGGGCTGGAGTAGATTTCTTTTTCATCCTCAGTGGCTTTATTATTTTCTACGTCCATCGTCACGAACTCGGCATTCAAAGTTGGCAAAAGTTTAAAAAGTTTTGGTTGAAACGCTGGATTAGAATCTATCCCGTTTATTGGATAGTAACCTTAGCTGTCTTAGGATTATTGATTTTTGTGCCATCTTTAGCCAAAGCAGGAGACACGAATTTATTCTTTCTCCTCAAGACTTTTTTACTAATTCCTCAAAGTACACCACCACTTTTAGATGTAGGTTGGACTTTAATCTTAATTATCTTCTTTTACCTAATTTTTAGCTTATCCTATCTCCTCAAACCAAAAATTTACTTACCGCTAGTTGCAATTTTACTTTTAGGTTCCCTAACCCAATTTGTCCCCGATATCAGCATCCCGGCAGAAAATCCCTGGATAGGAACGATTTTCCACTCAATGAATTTAGAATTTGCTTTAGGTTGTTTAGCAGCTTATCTAGTAGTAACTTATCCTCTCCGCCACAGAAAAACTTTACTATTTGTGGGCGCTTTTTTCTTTATTTTCTTTGGCTTATTACTCAGTTATGGTGTAATCGCCGAAGTCCAAAACTTAAACATTTTGGGCATTGAATTAGGAATAAATCGCGTTTTCTTCTCCGGAATTCCATGTTTTATCATGTTAATTGGCGCAGCATCTTTAGACATAAATAAAGGAACAGATGTCCCCAATTTTGTTAACTACCTCGGAGATGCTTCTTACTCAATTTACTTAATTCACAGTCCGATTATTTCCGCATTAACGCAAATTGCTGCCAAATTAAACCTAGTTAATCTTATTGGTAACTCCTTAATAATTAACCTACCGATCGGAATAGTATCAGTAGGCATTGGTTGCGTATTTTACTCGATAGTCGAGAAACCAGTAGTAGAGTTTTTGCGGCAAATCATAGTCAAAAAGAAAGTACCTCCAAAAGCAATTTAAATTGACATTTTCACCTTACCAACTTTGAGATAAATTCATTCCTAAAGCTTTTTTAACTTTACGATTAACCTTTTTCAGTAAATTAGGTTGATAATCGTAATAAGTATTTTCTGTAAAGCGATCTGCTTCAAGATTACGCACCACATAAGGAGGATGTTTGAGAGGAAAACTCATTGCTTCGGTAGTCAAATTATTGTACTGACTTCTTGCTTCCGTCGTGTGAGTAGCATCCTCGTTATAACCAATGTAAGAAATTAAATTAACCGCAGGAAGAATAGCTAAACCACCTTGAACCCAATTCGCAAAAGTCCATTGAAAATCCCACCAATCTCGCTTTTCTGTATAAGTAAGCTCAAAAGTATGCGACCAAACTTTTGCCGCACGAGCATCGCCTAAAATATCAATTAGCAAATTTTTATCGCGGATTTCAGGCCACAAATTCAGCTCGTAATCAAAATGTTGCCAAGCACGTCGCCAACTAGCCCAACCCCAACAATGATTGTAGCGAGAAAAGTAATAACTGTAATCGGTTCGCTGACGACCAAATTGAATATTTAATCCGCAAATTGTCATGATTCTTTCATCATAACGGTAGCGATCTAATAACTCTTCACAGTAGCGAAAAAAGGTTGGATCTGGTAAACAATCATCCTCCAAAACGATCGCCTCTTCCACAGTATCAAATACCCAATCTAAACCCGTTGCTGGACGCTTCCCGCAGCCTAAGTTGAGATCCGAGTAATTTTTCAGAACCTCGCAATCCCAGTCCACGCGGTCAATTATCGCACGAGTAGCGGCACATTTTTCCGCTTCCCCTGGTTTATCGGCGCGGGGTCCATCAGCAATTACTAGAAGTTTTGGCGGTTTCGCTTGACGAATAGCCTCAAATACTTTCTCCGTCGTCTGAGGTCGATTAAAAATAATCATGGCTACAGGAGTATTTAATTGCCAACTGCTCATGTTTATTTTTCCTCCATGCAGGTAAAATTGCTACAAATCTATTTCTTTCACCAATATATCTTTAGTTACCAGATTTGGCGGCTATCTCCTCAATAAACTCAGTAAAGTTATTGCTTTAGTTTGACTCCAAAAAATTCGGCGAGTTTCTGGGTAAAAAGCACCTGCTAAATAAGAAGCAAATACTTGGGAAATGACAGTAGCCCAGGCTGCCCCTATTGCTCCATAAGTATCGATAAAAAGGCTATTTAAAATAATGTTAATAACTGCACCAACGGCAGTAGTGGCGGCGGAAAATTTCATTAAATTTTCTGTAGTCAACCAAGTTGAGCGAGCAACTCCCAAGGTAACAAATACACCCGCCCAAATATGAATGGTTAAAATTTCTGCGGCTTCAGCATAGCTATTTCCATAAATCAAAGTAATAATAAAGCCTGACAAAAATGTGATCGGAATAGCAACCGAGTAACTAATAACTGACATTAAATTAAAAAGTTTTTGAATTCGTTTGTAATAAACAGTTTCGCCAATTTCTTTAGCTTGAACAATCGAAGGAAAAACCGAATTAACGATCGCAATTGGTACGAAGTACCACATCTCGGATATTTTTACGGCGGCGGAATAAAGTCCTACGGCTGCATCACCAATCATTTGTCCGAGCATAATTTGGTCAATACGCATATAAATCATAATGACAATTCCAGACAAAATCAGGGGCCAACTATCTTGAATTAAAGACTGAGCACGAGAGAAGCTAAATCGCCATGCTTGAATCAAATTGTTCGTAATTTGATAAACGATTACCATGCCAATTGCCGCAAGGCTATATTCAGCAAAAGTCGCTGCTGCAAAAGCCACTACTGGCGCATTAATTTTAATTAAAATTACCTTGATAACATTACTGAAAATATAAGCAATATTTTTTGCCCAAACTACATATTTAGCTTGAACTTGCGAGCGAAACCACAACTCAATAATTTCTGCCGAGCGAAAAATTGCGCCCCCAGCAATAATGGCAACTAACAGTTGCAGTTGTCGATCTTCTGGACGAAGTAAAGAAATAGTTGAAAAAGCTAAAAAAGCAGTGACAATACTCGCAAATAGCTTTAAAATGAAACTGGTACCAAGAGTTTTTGGGTTATCGGTTTGAGAGCGAGCAAGGTCGCGGACGACAATATCATCTAAGCCAAGTTTAGCAATTGGATCGAATAACCAAACGATCGCGATCGCGTAATTAAAAAGTCCAAAATCTTCTGGACCTAGGTAACGAGCTACCCAGACACCCACCAGTAAACCCAAACCCATCTGGAAAATTTTTTCAGAAAACAGCCAGAAAGTGTTGCCAATTAGTTTGCGTAAATCAGGGCTGAGAGTTTTCGGAAGATCGATAAGTTTTTTGAACATCAAAACTTCTCAAGAAAGGAGCATTTTGAGGAGTGGTCAATTACTTATTGTAGGGCTTAGATTGAGATACCGCCCAGAGAAACAAAATTAGTCGAAAAAACTCTCCCAGAAGAAAAACGAGCAAAGATGCTTACGGAGAGAACGGCGGCAGCGATCGCGTTCCACAGATATTTCTTCCGGCGTAAAATGAAGATTAATTCGATCGCTAAAATAATTGCAACCCTTCTGGTTCAAGCTGACACAGCAGATGAAGCCCTTAGTTTCCATACTTATTCCTTGCTACAACGCTGAAGCATTTTTAGCAGAAACCCTCGAATCTGCGCTCTCCCAAACATGGGAAAATAAAGAAATTATCGTTGTTGATGACGGTTCGCGCGATCGTAGCCTGACAATAGCCAAACAGTTCGACTCTCGTGGAGTTAAAGTCATCTCTCAGGAAAATCGCGGCGCAAGCGCCACCAGAAATCGAGCCTATCAAGAGTCTCAAGGAGATTTCATCCAATATTTAGACGCAGATGACTTGCTTGCACCCGACAAAATCGAGCGTCAGATGCAAATTTTTGCTGAGGGAAATACCGACTATGTAGCAGCCGGAGAATGGGCAAAATTTTATCAACATCCCTCCGAAGCAGTATTTGAACCAGAACCATTTTGGACCGATCTTGCACCCATAGAGTGGTTGATTTCCCTTTGGGACAAACCTTCAATGATTCATCCTGGTGTTTGGTTAGTACCACGTCACCTTACTGAAACTGCGGGACTCTGGGATGAAAGACTTTCTCTAGACGATGATGGCGAATACTTTTGTCGCATAGTTCTAGCCAGTGCTGGAGTGAAATTTTGCCGGGATGCTAAAGTTTTTTATCGTTCTGGTATTTCTGGAAGTTTGAGTGTTGCTAAATCTACTCAAGCATGGAAATCACGCTTTCTGTCTTTAGAACTATGTAAAAATTATTTACTAGCAAAAGAAGATAGCCTTTCTACCCGCAGAGCTTGTGCTAATAGATTCCAACGTTTTTTCTACGAAGTTTATCCTAACGTGCCAGAAATTTGTCGCCAAGCCGCAGAAAGAGTCAAAGAGTTAGGAGGTTCGGATGTCCAACCAGTTATCGGACCCAAAATGCGACCTTTCGCCCAAATTATCGGTTGGCGACAAGCAAAAAAAATTCAACATTTTGCTTATAAATATGGATTAAGTTCCGCAGTAAGTTAATAAAATTTTGATTGTAATTGAGCGAGTTCTTGAGATTTTTCTGTTGATTTGAACGCATTTTTATCTAGATCGATACTCGTCCGGATTGCCACGACAACATACCAAAAGAAAACGCTAGTTACACCGACAATTCCGCTTTCAGTAACATTAGTCATTAAAGTATAAGTTAGTAACAAAATCGGGATTCCGGCAGCAGGCATTTTCGCTTTACCAAGATAAATTACTGCTTTGGCAATGTTGGTAAAAAACGATAAAATCATGACCGATAATCCCAACCAACCTATCTCTGTAGCCAGATCCAAAAATCCATTGTGAGAATGAGGTGGTGCAAAACCAGTTTTGGTAACAATTATATCGGCTGCTGGATTATCCAATCCTCGCCAAGGTTGCCAAAATCCACTAATTCCATAACCTAATAAGGGTCGTTCGTTAATTTTATCAATGATTAGAGGCCAAAAGTCAGTTCTTCCGGTTAAAGTTAAGTCTTTATTCAAAGTATCGACAACAATAAATTCCACATTTTCGGTTAGTAAAACAGTTAAAATTATACTGACGATTAGGAAAATAATTACCGAAACAAATGCCCACTGCGGTTTCAATCTTTTGACAAATCCCAGATAAAACCAAAGACCAACTAAACCAACAGCGATCACTTTACTGGCGCCACTATTGCCTTGATTTAGAGCGAACAAAGCTAAAAGAATTATTACTAAAGAAAAACGACGCTGTTGAGGATAGTAAAAAGCATGAATCATCCAAATAACGGCAGTAAAAGCCATGAAAAACGAAAAATGATTTTTGTGACCGACAATCCCTCCCCAACCAATATCTAAAACTCCTTTAGAAGGAACTAATAAAGCATAATAAAGACTGAGAATAAGGACAACAAGACTCAACCAACGTAAGAGATCGTAGAGTTCTTGCCAAGAATATTGTTTCGCTGTATAAAAAGCAATGAGAGCAGTTTCGAGAATAACTAAACTACCTCGAAAAGTAATCCAGGGAGTGTCCGACCAAAAAGCCGAAAGTGTTATTAACAACAGTAAGATAAATAAAAAAGGCTCTCGAACGAGAACAGTAAAGAAAACTTGGATTAAGTCTTTCAACGTATGGCGCAGCCGAGAAGATAATAATAAAATGAAAATGATATAAGTAGTAATTTGGGCAACAATTGTCGGTGGAGTGGTAATTGTTAAAGCTAATAATCGGGGATGAAACTTGGGAAGAGGAAACATAGTTGCGCCAGTTTCCCCGATAATCACAATAATGAAAGTAGCAATTAAAACTTTTTCCAGTTTCGCAGCAAGTTGAGAATTTCTGCTCAGATAATGAAACGAGATAGCAAGATAAACAACACCGATACCCAGAATCAAAGCTAAAATTAAAGGATCTTTGAGTAATGCTTTCATATCGCGATCGCGCCTAGAAAAGTAAGTGAGTACAGACTAACAAAATTTACTCTCTCTTTTGTTAGCCTAGCTTATAGCTACTAGAGCTAAAATGGCATCGAGTTAAATTGACGAGTTAGTAAGGGCGGTGAGAAGTTCCCTTGCCTTGCTAGCAGAAAATAGAAATTATACCTGTATCTTAGGGTTGATGACTAAAGTTGTGCTTAAATTAACTTCCAAACGTGTAGCTAGTTTGACTGCACTAGCGTGGATAGCAGTCAGTGGTTTTGCTCCCGGATTAGCTCAAGTGCCAAACTTTAATAATCTAGCTCCTCCAACTACACCTTTTAATAATAATTTTCCTCCACCAGGAAATTTTGATGCCTATTTGTTAGGGGGAGGCGATCGCCTGACGATCGATATTTTTGAAGTTCCCCAATATAGCGGTATTTACCAAGTCCCGGCTGATGGCGTGATTCAGTTACCTTTGATTGGTGGAGTCAGAGTCGAAGGATTAACGATTCAAGAAGCCTCTCAACTAATCTCAGCCAACTACGATCGCTTCCTCAAACGTCCTCTAGTAACCATTAGACTGCTTTCAGCACGTCCGATCAACGTTTCCGTATCCGGAGAAGTAACTCGTCCCGGTAGCTTCACCGTCAGTTTAATCGGTGGTGCCGGAGACAATCCGGGCGTACAATATCCGACGCTCGCTCAAGCTTTGAAACAAGCAGGAGGAATCACTCTCGCTGCCGATCTTACTCAAGTTCAAGTAAGACGCAAAGTCTCGCCAAATAGCGATCGCACTTTTACCGTTAACCTGGAAGACTTCGTACAAAGTGGTAGAGGCTCTCAAGAGTTAACTTTACGCGATGGAGACTCAATTTTCGTCCCCACCGCAACTCAAGTTAGTCTCAGAGAAGTACGCCGACTCGCTACAGTTGACTTTGCCGCCGATCTCGAAAGAGCGCGTACTGTCGCAGTGGTAGGAGAAGTACAACGTCCGGGAGCTTATACTTTAGCTGGAGTTGCTACCGCCGCCAGCACCAACCAACTTGCAGGTATCACTGGCGGTTTACCTACCGTTACCTCCGCGATCGAGCAAGCAGGCGGAATCAAACCTTTAGCTGATTTGCGCAATATTCAAATACGACGACAAACTCAAATTGGTACAGAGCAAGTTATCGAGATTAATCTCTGGCAACTACTGCAAGCAGGGGACATCAATCAAGATACAGTAGTGCAAAATGGAGATACAATCGTTATTCCCAGAGCCAGAGAAATCTCCGCCGCCGAAGCTGCCGAAGTTGCTTCAGCTCGTTTTTCCCCGGAAACCATTCAAGTTAGTGTGGTGGGAGAAGTCAGAAGTCCGGGAGTGATTAATATTCCACCTAATACCCCTCTCAATCAAGCCTTGCTCACCGCAGGCGGATTTGACCAAGCGAGGGCAGATGAAGAAGATGTGCGCTTAATTCGCCTCAACGAAGACGGAACTGTGATTACTAAAGAAGTTAACTTCAGCATCACTGAAGGTGTAAATGAACGTAGCAATCCGATCCTGCAAGATAACGACATTATAGTTATCGGTCGTTCCGATGGGGCGAGATTTGCCGATAGACTGAATACAGTATTGGGTCCAACAGCAGCAGGTTTAGCTTTGTTTTCGATTCCCAGCCGCATTGTCGATGTTTTGAGAATTTTGGGAATAGTTAACTCTAATTAATCATTAAATTCAGACGGGGAAAGCAAATATGGATACTGGAAACGAATATCAAACATTTAATTCTCGAAACGGCGGCAAATATCTCGATTCCGATAGTGGATCTCGCGAAATTTCCAGAATGCCTGTGGAAGCTACGCCAGAACAAACAATGGATTTGGCTTGGCTATTTGCCGTTTTGAGTCGCCGAGTTGGAGTAATGGCTTTAGCCGCAATCATCTTGAGTGCTATTTCTGGCAGTTTGATTGTTTGGAATTCTAAGCAAACTGAAGATACTTACAATGGTTCGTTTCAAGTGTTGGTAGAACCTGTAACGGCTGAGGGTCGCTTGTCCAAGCTGTCCTTGCTAGCACAAACAGGAACTTATACTCCACCAACAGAACTGACTAAGGTTGGCGTAGACCAAACTGACTTGATTGACTACCAAAGTCAAATTCGTGTTTTAACCAGTCCGAAACTGCTCAAACCAGTAATTGAAGAGTTAGAGAAACAATATCCCGATCTTACTTATGCTGACTTAATTCAGAACTTGCAAATTAGCCGTATTACCGCAGAAAAAGAAGGTAAAGAAATCGGCACGAAAATTTTACAGATTCAGTATCAAAACGAAGACCCTCAAAGAATCGTCTCGGTTTTGGAAACTCTCGAAGCAGCTTACTTAGGTTATTCGCGAGATGAGCGGCTTAGAAGCTTGCGTCAAGGAATTAAATTTATTGACGAGCAACTGCCAGAGTTGCGACAGCGCGTGGAAACTTTACAGGGACAATTGGAAAAATTGCGCCAGCAATACGATTTGAATTTTCCCGAACAAACAGCCAGAGATTTATCCGATCGAGCTTTGAGTATTAAGACTCAGAAGGTAGATACAAAGGCAAATTTGGAACAAGTCCAGGCAAGATATACTAATCTTGAGCAAGCAATCCAACAAGGAAATATCCTGTCAATTTTGTCTTTGAATCAAAGCACTTATCAAACTTTGCTCACTCAGTTACAGGTTGTCGAATCGCAAATTGCCCTTCAGTCAACTCAATTTCGCGAAGACAGTCCGCCAATGCAAGTTTTGCTGGAAAAACAGCAAAATTTACGTCGTTTGCTCACAGAAGAAGCTGAAGATGCTTTGGCAGGTATTGCAGTCCAGATTCAAGAATTACAAGCACGCGATCGCTATCTGACTGCCAAAGAAAATGAGGTTCTCCAAAAGTTAGCACAATTCCCGACGGTTTTGCGGGAATATTCTGATGTACAACGAGAATTAGAAGTTGCTACCGAAAGCTTGAAGCAATTTTTAGAGAAACGGGAAGATTTGAACTTAGATGCTTCTCAGCAAGATGTACCTTGGGAAGTAATTTCTGAACCGGGATTATGGATTGACCAGAATGGAGAATTAATTCCGGCTGCTAGTAAGAATACTAAACGGAAGTTAGCGATCGCGGTTATTCTCAGTACACTCCTTGGTGTCGGTATTGGTTTTATTGCTGAAATTCTCCACACTGTTTACCATAACCCGGATGAAGTTAAAGGTGGCACTAAGTTACCAGTTCTCGGTGCAATTCCTTACGCGAAAAAACTCAAACAATACGAGAAAAAATACGCTCAACTTGCCCGCAATCTCGATCCTAACGAAATTAATCCCTCGATTTATCCTCAACCAGAATTTACCGCAACTTTTTTAGAAGCTTTCCGCTCGTTATATACGAATATCTCTCTACTTGGCTCGAAAAACCGCCCCATTCGTTCCTTAGTAATTTGTTCTGCGGGACCCGAAGACGGCAAATCCACTATCGCCCTCCAACTCGCCCATACTGCGGCTGCACTTGGTCAACGAGTTTTGTTGGTAGATACTGATTTACGTCGTCCCCGACTTCACTTGCGCTTAGGTTTACCCAATTTGCGCGGACTCAGCGATGCGGTACAAAGCGATTTAAGCTTGAATGATGTAATTCAACAAGCACCTACTGAGAAAAACCTCTTTTTCTTAAGTGCAGGACAAACCGATCCCGATCCGATTAAAAGCCTTTCTTCGCAAAAGATGCAATATTTGATGGATCAATTTCAAGGCTTTTTCGATCTAGTGATTTATGATACTCCACCTCTTGTCGGTTTAGCTGATGCTCATATTCTCGCAGCTAATGCTGACGGAACTATTTTAGTAGTGCGGATGGAGAAAACTGACCGTTCTTTACTCAAGAAAGGTTTAGAAGAACTCAGAATTTCTGGTGCATCTGTTTTGGGTATGGTAGCGAATGAAGTTAAGGGCTATACTCCTAGTTCTTACGCTGTTTATCACCGCAATTATCGCAATCGCCCTAATTTCCGGGAAGATGTTCCTACGGTATAAATAATCCGGTTGGATGTAGAGAGGTAGCTCTCTACACCAAATAATTGCATAAATGCGAAAATAACTAATAGCAAATAATTGAAAAATTAGCCCCAAAAAGTTATCCCGCCTAGCCACTAGATATAAGAGCAGCTTTGGGCGGGTAACTTAGAGAATGAATATAGATAACTATCTTGTTAATCCGAGTCAGTTACAAAGGTGAACAACTTTTCCTCAACAAATCTTCTTTCTTTAGATACATCTACTTCGCCGATTCAGGCGATGATTATGGTAATAAACGCCGACACTACTTACAAACCTCTCGAATCTCCTGCTCTACTAAGTGAACTAACTATGGGCTAAAGTGAAGCGTTCAACCATCATTTTGCTGTAGACTCCAACCAGAAGCAGTTGGGGTGAATTCAGAGCCGCAGGCACAAGCTCTAATTCTAGTTTTCTTCCGAAGCAGGTGTACTTCGTTGTGCCTACTTTTAAGTTAGCAGAAGAGTTGGGGAATGTACCTGCTATTTACTAAGTTTTACAGTAGTTAATTTCTCTCAATATTTTCGTGAATAGTTGTTGAGTAGTCCTTGACAAAAAAATTTTTGAGTTTAAGAATAGCTTCATCCGTGTCAAGAAGTAGAGGTGCGGCTAAGTCGATTAAAATAAAGCTATGGTCAAAACTACTTCTACTTCTAACCCTTCTACGGCGGGCGAAACACAGCCGCTACTGATTTTAGTTGACGGTCACTCGTTGGCGTTTCGGAATTATTACGCTTTTGCGAACAGTCGCGATCGCGGTTTGCGGACGACTAGCGGAGTCCCTACGAGTGTGTGTTTTGGCTTTCTGCGGTCTTTGTTACAAGTAATGGAAGTCCAGCAACCGGAGTCAATGGCGATCGCGTTTGACTTGGGTTTACCAACTTTTCGTCACGAAGCGGATGACACTTACAAAGCTGATAGACCAGGCACTCCGGAAGATTTTATCCCTGATTTAAAGAATTTACAACTTTTGCTGGCTGCTTTGCAAGTCCCAGTCGTGACCTCTCCGGGCTACGAAGCTGACGACGTTTTAGCCACATTAGCCAAACAAGCTAGCGAAGCCGGGTATCGAGTCAAGATTGTAACTGGCGATCGGGATTTATTTCAACTTGTCAATGACAAAAATCAGATTAGTGTTCTTTATTTAGACCGCAATTCTTTTGGTTATTCTTCCAGAGGTAATCTTAATGAATTTAACGAAGCAGAAGTCACGGAAAAGTTAGGTATTGAAGCCGATTTAGTAGTTGATTATAAAGCACTTTGCGGCGATAAATCAGATAATATTCCTGGTGTTAAAGGTATTGGCGATAAAACCGCAATTCAGTTGCTTACTGAATATGGCAGTTTAGCAGAAATATATGAAAATTTAGACAAGATTAAAGGTGCAACTCAGAAAAAGTTAGCAGCAGGAAAAGAAGAGGCGGAACATTCGCGACATTTAGCCCAATTAAAATTTGATGCACCGATAGAAATAACTCTCGAAGATTGTCATTTACAAGGCTTCGATACCGCCGTCCTCAAACCTTTATTAGAAGAATTAGAACTGAAAACTTTTCTCGGACAAATTGATAAATTACAGCAACAATTCGGCGGAACACCCGAACCGGAAATCTTAGACGAAACTGAAGAAAGTTTTGAAGATGATGACCTCTTTTTCTGGAGTCCCGAAGAAACCGAAAAAGCTGAATTACCTGAAGAAGTTACTATCCAAACTCAAGTTATTGATACTCCCGAAAAACTCAACAAATTAGTTGAACAGTTAGCAACTTTTCAAGACAAAAATTTACCCGTCGCTTGGGATACAGAAACCTCAGATTTAGAACCAAGAGACGCAAAATTAGTCGGAATTGGTTGTTGCTGGGGAGAAAAATCAAACGAGGTTGCTTACATTCCGATTAATCATAGCGAAGGAAATAATCTCGAACAAGATCGAGTTTTCACAGCCTTACGGACAATTTTAGAAAGTGAAACTTATCCGAAAGTTTTACACAATGCTAAATTTGACCGTTTAGTGTTATTAAATCAAGGGATAAAACTGGCGGGAGTTACCTTTGAAACAATGTTAGCCAGTTATTTATTGCAACCAGATAATAACCACAATTTAAGCGATGTTGCAGAAAGATATTCTCTGGGAGTGAAACCGAAAAGATACGCGGATTTGAATATTCCTAAAGGTAAAAATATTGCCGATTTGGATATCAAAACTGTTGCTGATTATTGCGGTTTAGATGCTTATGCTACCTGGAGTTTAGTTCCGAAATTACGCGCAGAATTAACACAAATTCCTGAATTGCATCAATTGTTATTGGAGGTTGAACAACCTTTAGAACCAGTTTTGGCGATGATGGAACATACAGGAATTAGGATAAATCAAGCCAAATTGGAGAAGTTTTCGGAAAAGTTATCAGCAGATTTACAAACTTTAGAAGCTAGGGTTTATCAAGCAGCAGGAGAAGAATTTAATTTAGGTTCTCCGAAACAGTTAAGCGTAATTTTGTTTGATGAAGATAAACTGAATTTAGACCGCAGAAAATCGCGCAAAACAAAGACAGGTTATTCGACAAACCACGCGGTTTTGGAAAAATTACAAGGATCTCATCCGATTATTGATGATATTTTAGAATATCGCACTTTGTCGAAATTAAAGTCAACTTATGTGGATGCTTTACCTGCATTAGTCCGCGAGGATACAGGAAGGGTTCATACTAATTTTAATCAAACTGTGACCGCAACGGGAAGGCTATCTTCTTCTAATCCAAATTTACAGAATATTCCCATTCGGACGGAGTTTTCGCGACAAATTCGTCAAGCGTTTATCCCCGAATCAAATTGGTCATTAATTTCGGCTGATTATTCCCAAATTGAGTTACGAATTTTAGCGCATTTAAGTAAAGAACCAGTCTTAGTCGAAGCTTACCAAAATAGTCGCGATATTCATACAGTTACCGCGCAACTGTTGTTTGAAAAGGAAAATGTTACGTCTGACGAACGTCGTTTGGGAAAAACAATTAACTTTGGTGTAATTTACGGAATGGGTTCGTTTCGGTTTGCGCGAGAAACAGGAATTGACCCCAAATTGGGGAAGGAATTTATTGAGAAATATCGTTACAGATATCCGCGTATTTTTGAGTATTTAGAGGGAGTGAAAAAAGACGCGATCGCGCGAGGTTATGTAACCACAATTCATGGTCGTCGTCGCTACTTTAACTTTACTAGCAGAAATTTGCAACAATTGCGGGGTCATAAACCAGAAGAAATTGACCTCGATAAACTGAAAAATATCGGTCAGTTTGACTCTCAATTACTTCGCGCTGCGGCTAATGCGACGATCCAAGGTTCTAGCGCTGATATTATCAAAATTGCTATGGTCAATCTGCATCAAATTTTACAGAATTATCAAGCAAGATTACTGTTGCAAGTTCATGATGAATTAGTGTTAGAAGTTCCTCCGGAAGAGTCTTCAGAATTGCAGCCAAAAATTCGTGCGACAATGGAAAATGCAGTAGCTTTAACTGTACCTTTAGTGGTAGAAGTACGCGCAGGAGATAACTGGATGGAAGCAAAGTAAACTAGGGTGTATTTTGGCTAATTTTTCCGGAGTTTATGTAAAAAATGGACGTTTTTCTCTTTTATCTTTTTCCGATAATATTTGTTTTAATTTTTCTGGGAATCACGTATTTTTGGGAAGTAAGAAGAAGTAAGAAAATTCGCGCGATCGCGCAAAAATTAGGCTGGCAATTTCACCAAGATAATCGTAATAATATTTTACCGATTAATCCTCATTTTAGATTAACAGCAATTTGGTATAATAGACAAAATTTTCGCAATATTTTATTTTGTAGAATTAAAGGGAAAAATATCTATATCTTTGAAAATTATTACTACGCAAATAAAAGTAAAAATTATCGGACTGGAGTATTAATTGAAGACTTACGCTTGCAATTACCAGATTTTTCTCTCGAACCAGATGCTTTATTTTTAAACAAATTTGGACAAAAATGGCGAAAAAGAAAAATATTTTTTGATAGCCATCCTCGTTTCTCAGAAAATTATTTACTCTTAGGAGAAGATGAAGATCGCATTCGTCAATTATTTAATGAAGCAGTGCTATTTTTCTACGAAACTCAGGGTCTTTTGTTAGGTATCCGTACAGAAGTGAGAGGAAAGCAATTTCTTGTCTATCGTCGAAATTATCGCTATCAACCAGAAGAAATGGAAAAGTTTCTAGCTGATTGTTTATGGATTTTTGAATTATTTGATTCGTAAGTAACACCGCCAATAATGTTATAATTATCTTAAACTAGCTAATAAGAAAAATGTCAGAAACACCAACAAGAAAACCCGAAAAAACTGTATATCCAGATCCAGAAATCATGGCGTATATGGAGCATCAAGCAAAATTATTTGATTTGCAACGAGCCGAGTTACTAAATAAATATAGGGGAATGTATGTAGTTTTTGAAGATGGAGAGGTACTAGATTTTGATCGAGACGAAGTAGCTTTAGTAATACGAACTTATGAGAAAATGGGTAGGCGACCAATGTTTGTGCAAAAAGTGCTTCCTCAAGAACCACAACCTGTAGTTAGAACTCCTTATCGTCCTATGGAAACCTAATTACTGTGGGTATTTACAACTATACTTTTATCTCTCCGGAAATTCCAGCAATTCCTTTAATTAAGGTTCAATTATTTACACCGGGACTCACACCAACCACAAAACTTGATTGTGAAGCTATTTTGGATACTGGGTCAGATTGTACTTTAATTCCTCTACCATTATTAGTGCAAGTAAATGCACAAATTTCTGGTCGAGCGATTAACATTCCTGTAGGAGGTAGTAAAACTATTGGTATTCCTCATTATGTAGGAATGATTTTTGATAATAATAGTCATCCAGTTTTACGAGTTTTTGGTTGTCCAATTGACGATATTGGTGAAATAATTTTGATTGGTCGTGATTTAATGAATCAATATCGGATTGAGTTTGATGGCGTGAATCTTACCTTTACCATTTTTTGATGACAGAAACAAGTAATCCTCGTATTAATCCCCAAGCACTGTTCGATCTTTATTTTCGTCGAGAGTACGATCGCCTTTCAGAACAATTTCTCCAAGTTCTAAGTTACTTTGAGCGTCATACTCATTTTGAATTATTACCAGATATTTTGTATTTTGTCAATATATTTACCAAGAATTTTTTATATTTATTCACACAACCAGATTATATATTGAGCGATCGCCACGTCCCTCGATTCATTCAACTTAACTTAACTATCTCTAACTTAGTCGCTATCTCCAGCTTAAAAAACACCGATTTTTACCTGGAAATTTTACGCAATCAGCCTCGTAACTTTGCTAAAATCTTAACTTTATACTCAGCACGTAACCAAGTAAAATTTGACCGCAAAACCTTATTTGACGCTAATAGCAAATTAGCTTGTTTATGGTATTCAGTATACTGTGACATTTATCGTTCCGGGCTAGTTAATCCCATAGTTCACCAGAATCTTAAACAACATTTGAGTTATGAAGATGAGCGACTAACGGAATTTTATCACGTCGAAGATGTTTATTTTGGTGCAACCTATATCAACGGTAACATTGACCGAAAAATTAAGCAAAAAATTAACCAAGCAATCCAAAATAATCCCTTATTTTCTCAATTAGAAATTCGCAATCATCCTCAAGCGAAAAAACTTGCAGTAATCACCGCATTATGGTTTTCTCAACATTCAGTTTACCGCACCTTAGCTGGATATATAGAATCCTTGCAAGACGATTATGAAATTACTTTAATTCATCTCGGTGACACCAAAAATTATTTAGATATCGGTTCTTTTCAAGAAATTAAATACATTAATATTCAAAATAATTCCTTGAATTTAGATGCTATTCGCGAAAATAACTTTACCGTCGCTTACTATCCTGATATTGGAATGAGTGCAGAAAGTATCTTTCTTTCTAACCTAAGAATAGCACCAATTCAGATTAGCGGCACAGGTCATCCTGTGAGCACATTTGGTTCAAAAATTGATTACTTTCTCAGTGGTGCAGATGTAGAAATCACTGAAAAAGCAGCCGAAAATTATTCCGAAAGATTAGTGTTAATTCCTGGATTTGGTGCTATTCACAAACAACCAAATTATCAAAGAAAAAATCCTGAAAACACCAGTTTAAAATTTATTATTAACTGTTCTTGGTTCGCTCAAAAAGTTAACTATCCTCTCCTTCGTTGTTTGCAGGAAATAGCCACCAAATCAGAAAAAGAAATTTTATTTCGCTTTTTCTCTGGTGTTGCTTTACTGAGAAAAAATGACTTTCTTCCTTTTCAACAAGATGTAGAAGCAATGCTCGGAAAAGAACGAGTTGAGGTAGTGACAGCTAAACCCTATCAAGAATATATGAGTCTCATGGAAGAAGGAAAAATTTCTATCGAAGCTTATCACTTTGGTGGCTCAAATACGGTTGCGGATAGTTTATATCTACGCAAACCAACCGTAACTTGGTCGGGGAAAAAGTGGTATAATCGAATTGGGGCGCAAATGTTACGCGCTGTTGGCTTAGAAGAGTTAATTGCTAATAGTAGAAAAGAATATATTTACCTAATTTTAAAATTAATTCATGACGATCGCTATCGAATTAAAATTCAAAAAAAGTTGCAACAGGTAGATTTGAGTAAGACCGTTTTTAGTTCAGAAAAAAAGCATTACTTTAAAAAAGCAATTAATTTTTTAGTCGCGAATCACCAGCAGCTACAAGAGGAAAAATCAAGAGAAGCGATTATCATAAATTAAGGACAAAAGTTGCTGACAAGTTCTCTCCTAAGTTACAATTTGTAGCAAAGATAATGGGATTTTACATGACTAACCGAAAACTTGTCTCAATCGAGCAAGGAATGGAAATTTTAAATCAGGTTGCAAGTTCGTTTAATATAGTAACAATTAGTCGGATTAAAGGATTTTTTAGTGGCGAAATTCTCAGACAAGCTCTCGATCTTCTACAAAGTCGCCACGAAAGGCTTAATTATCATATTGTTGGCTCCTCAGATAATCTTTCTTTTGAAAAAGAAGGAACGCAAACAATTCCTTTGCGAGTGGTAGAAAAATTACACGAAAGAGATTGGCAAGAAATAGTTTATAGCGAACAAAATGAGAAAATAGCTAGTAGTCAATGTTTAATGCGAGTAGTATTAGTTTTAGATCGTGAAGAAAAGGAAATCAGTCATTTAATTACTACGATACATCACGCGATCGCCGACGGATTCTCGAACATTTACTTACATCAAGAAATCCTGACATACTGTGATAAAATTAGTTGTGGTGAAGAAATTCTTTCTGTTTCTCGTTTACCCGCACTACCACCAGTCACAGAATTAATCGCCAAATCATCAGAATTACCAGATAAACTCAGATCGCTGTTATTAATTTTACAATTGCAATGGAAACGAATTTGGTATCGTCCCCAAAGTCTAGAAATTGAAAAGTCTGTTGCTTTTGAGTCACGTCGTAGCCAAGTAATTTTTGCCGAATTAGACGCCCAAATAACCGAAAAATTAGTAGCAATTTGTCGAAAAGAAAAAACCAGCGTACAAGGTGCATTATGTGCGGCGATGCTGTTAGCAGTAGCCAGAAAAATTAACATCAAAAATAAGTCAAGCGCCTATTTTACTTGTCAGTCATACGTGGATTTACGCGATCGCTTGCAACCTCCACTGAGTAAAGAACATTTAGCAGCGTTAATTGCACCAGCAACCACCTTTCACTTACTCAAACCAGAGACATCATTTTGGCACTTAGCGCGGGAAGTAAAAGAAAACCTAGAAAAACAGATTCAACGAGGCGATATCTTCTTAATTATGCCAGTCTTGAGGCAAATGGTCGAGTTTTTTCTTGCTCATCCTCAAGAAGTCCCCGTCAGCATTGGAGTTTCCAACCTCGGCAGATTAAATATTAGCCAAAACTACCGACTATTTGAGTTAGAAGCAATTCGTTTTCTACCAGCCCAAGCAGCCTATAGCGGAATTTTCACCGCTACTGTCAACACCTTTGCAGGTAAAATGCTCTTAAATTTTCCTTATTCCGAACCTTCCCTAAGTCACGAGACGATGGAAACTATCGTCAATAGTACCCTGTCTATTTTAGTAGCGGCGTGCGAAGAAAAGCCCGAACTAGCTGTAGTTAGATAAGACAATCTTACTCCTCTAGCAGCAACTAAGCCTGAGAGCGAATATGCCATTATAGATGGGGTGCAAATTCTTAAATATAGGATCGGATAGATGACAAATACCCAAAAATTAGAAATAAATTCGCGAGAACTGCTTAATCTCTATCTTCAGAAAGATTACAATCTCCTTTCGGAAAATTTAATCGGTATTCTCGAACATTTTGAAAATATTACCTACTTTGAACTCGGAGCAGATGCACAGTATTTTATCAATGTTTTTGTCAAGAATTTTTTATACTTATTTACTCAGCCGGATTACTTTCTGAATGAAAAACACGCAGCGAGATTTATTCGCTTGAATACGACAATTGCTAATTTAGTAGCTATGTCGAGTTTTCAGACAACCGATGCTTCTCTGGAAGTATTAAAAAGTCAGCCTCACAACTTCGCAAAAATTTTAGCTTTATACTCGGCTCGCAATACAGTGAGGATCGAGCCGCAAATTTTATTTCAAGCCTATCCTAGTTTTGCTTGTCTGTGGTATTCGCATTTCTGCGAACTTTATCGCTCGGCTTTAGTTAACAAAAAAGCTTATCAAAATCTCCGGGAACATTTGACATTCATCGATGAAAAATTAACAGATTTTCATAACATTGCCGACGTTTACTATGGAGCAACATTTATTGGAGCTTCGCGCGATCGCCAGCTCAAGCAGCAGCTTAATAGTTCGATCAGAAAAAGTCCTTTCGCTAGAAATGTCACGATTGCTAACAATCCTAATGCGAAAAAAATTGCCATTATTACCGCCAAATGGTTTCCGGAAAATCCAGTTTATCAGGTTCTTTCTTTATTTGTAGAATCTTTAGCCGCAGATTATGAACTTACTTTAATTCACTTAGGTACGCCAAGGGAAAATTTAGCTACGGCTGTGTTTAAAGAAGTTAAATATGTAGACTTTAAAGATGGTTCATTAAATCTAGAGCAAATTCGGGAAAATGACTTTATGGCAGTATTTTATCCGGATATGGGGCTGAGTGCAGAAAGTATTTTACTTTCCAATTTAAGACTTGCTCCCATCCAAATTTGCGGTCATGGTTTTCCGGTAAGTACCTATGGTTCGCAAGTCGATTATTTTATCAGTGGAGCAGATGTAGAAATTTCTGAAGGTGCAGAAGAAAACTATTCCGAAAGATTAGTGTTGTTACCAGGTTTGGGAATTATTAATCAACCACCCAACTACGAGCCGAAAAATCCAGCTAAAAAGAACAAAGAATTTATCATCAATTGTTCTTGGTCATCAGAAAAAGTTAATTATCCGATGCTGTCGTTATTAAGTGAAATTATCCGCCAGTCAAAAAGAAAAATTTTCTTTCGCTTTTTTACAAGTGGTGTCGATACCCTGGCTCGAAAAAATGGTTTTATTCCCTTTAAACAAGACTTGGAATCCTTGTTAGGAAAAGACCGCTTTGAGATTATTCCCGCTAAACCTTATGAAGAGTATATGGAGTTGATGGAGTTAGGAGATATTAGTCTCGACTCCTACCATTTTGGCGGTTATAATACCGTGAAAGAAAGCTTGTATTTGCGTCAGCCAATTGTGACTTTTGAAGGTAATAAATGGTACAATCGGATTGGTTCGCAAATGCTGAGAGCGATTGGTTTAGAAGAATTGATTGCTACAAGTGCGCGAGAATATATGCGCTTGACTTTAAGATTAATTCATGAAGATCCTTATCGGACTATTATTCAGCAAAAACTGCATCAAGTTAATTTAGACGAGACAATTTTTAGTAGCGAGAGCAAAATTTACTTGAAAAAAGCGATTGATTTGCTGATTGAAAAGCACTCGCAGCTACAAGCAGAAAACTCGCAAAAACCAATTAAAATTGGATAGCAGTATTTCTGGAAAAATGACTTGCAAACCCCCGGATTGGGGGGTTATTTTTGGCGATCGCCAGTCCGTAGCTACAGATTTAAGAAAAAATGCTAGCCTAAAATTCAAGAACTATTGCTGTGGAAAAATTGAGAACTTGACGATGATCTCCTTACCTGGCTACCGTATTGTCGCCCAAATCTGTGAGAGCAGCAACTCTCTAGTTTACCGAGGTATCCGCGAGGAAGACAATCGCCGCGCGATCCTCAAACTACTCAAAGCCGAATATCCAACTCAGCAAGATTTAACTCGCTACAGGCAAGAATATCAAATTCTCAGTAAGCTCAACATTGACGGCGTAATCAAAGCCTACAATTTGATCCCCTATCAACGCAGTTTAGTTATCGTCCTCGAAGACTTTGGGGGTATAGCCTTAAAACAATGGATCGGATCTCGCCAACGACAACAGCATCCTTTGTCCCTAGCAGAAATCCTCGATCTTGGCGTTAAAATTACTGAAATTATCGCTAATTTGCACAATAAAAACGTTATTCATAAAGATATAAATCCAGGCAATATTGTTATTAATCCCGAAACTCGTAATTTAGAAATTATTGATTTTGGCTTAGCTTCAATCTTAACCCGCGAACAACCAACCTTAAAAAGTCCCAATCTTTTAGAAGGAACTTTAGCCTATATCTCCCCAGAACAAACCGGACGGATGAATCGCTATTTAGATTACCGCAGTGACTTTTATTCTCTGGGTGTTACTCTCTACGAACTACTTACAGGCAGCTTACCTTTTCCCACAACTAATGCTCTTGAATTAGTTCATTGTCACATCGCTAAACAACCAATCCCTCCCCATAAAATTAAACCAGAAATTCCCTCCATTGTCTCCGAAATAGTCATGAAACTTATGGCAAAAAACGCCGAAGACAGATATCAAAGTGCTTGGGGAATTCAATCAGATTTAGCAATTTGCTTACTTCAGTTAGAAGCAACCGGAGAAATCGAAGACATCATCCCTGGTGAAAATGACGTTTCTAATAAATTTCAAATTCAACAAAAACTTTACGGGAGAGAAAAAGAAACTGCGACTTTACTAACAGCATTTGAACAAATAATCACTGAAAAAAATTCAGTTAAAATGCTCCTAGTCTCAGGCGATACTGGTATGGGAACTTCTTCTTTAGTTGCCCAAATTCATAAACCAATCACCGAAAAACAAGGCTATTTTATAACAGGTAAATTCGATCGCTCCCAGCATAATCTTCCCTACTCTGCCTTCATCGATGCTTTACGAGGATTAAGCGAACAACTTTTAACCGAAAGTGAAGACAAACTACAAGCATGGCGAGAGCAAATTTTAGCAGCTTTGGGGGCTAACTCCCAGCTAATTATTGATGTAATTCCTGAAATAGAATTAATTATCGGCAAGCAAGAAAAAATTGCTGAATTAAGCGCCAGCGAATCCCAAAATCGCTTTAATCTGGCTCTAAAAAATTTGCTTTATGTCTTTTGTGCTTGCGAAATCCCTTTAGTTATTTTTCTAGACGAACTTCACTGGGCAGACTCAGCTAGTTTACAATTGCTTCAATTAATTATAACTGATGAGAAAACCAAAAATGTATTAATTATTGGCGCATATCCCGAAGGCGAACTAAGTTTAACTCATCCTTTAAATACTGTCATTCAAGAGTTACATCAACAAAATATAACCATAGAGAAAATTAGTTTAGCACCTTTAAGTTTAGAAGATATTAGCCAACTGATTGCCGATACCTTACACAGTGACACGAAGTCAGTTAAATCTTTGGCAAAATTAGTCTTGCAAAAAACTAGCGGGAATCCTTTCTTTATTAACGAATTCTTGAAAACTCTTTACACTGAAAAGTTAATTACTTTTGATTTTGATTGTTTAAGCTGGCAGTGGAATCTTGCTGAAATCGAGGCAATGCACGTCACGGATAATGTCGTGGATTTAATGATTAGTAAAATGAAGAAACTGCCTCTGTCTACTCAGCAAGTTGTACGCTTGGCGGCTTGTATCGGTGCAGAATTTGACTTAGATACGTTAGCAATTATCTGTGACAAATCAGCCTCAGAAATTTCTCAAGCGTTAACGGTAGCAGTTGAAGCAGGGTTAATTTTGCCCACTTCAGACTTAAACGAACAATTACTAGCTACTAATTATAAATTTGTCCACGAACGCATTCAACAAGCGGCTTATGCTTTAATCGATAAATCGGTGGAAAAAGTTATTCGCTTGCAAATAGGTCGCTTACTTTTAAGTCGCGTTTCCTTGGAGGAATTATCAGAAAAATTATTTACTATTATTGAGGGAATTAATCTAGGAATTGAGCTTATTACTGACAGAGAAGAAAAAAATACAATTGCCAAGCTGAATTTACAAATCGCTCAAAAAGCGAAGGCAGCGACAGCTTATGCTACTGCTCTTCAATATATTACTGTTGCTCTGAAAATTTTACCAGCAGATAGCTGGCAGAGTCAGTATGAATTTTGTTTTCGCCTGTATAAAGAACGAGCTGAACTGGAATATTTAAATGGTAATTTTCAAGCTTCACGGGAGTTAATTGAGTATTTGTTAGCGCAAGCGAGAACTTCAGTAGAACAGGTAGAAATATACCAATTACCGATCGTACAATATAATAGTTGTTTTGCCTATGCTGAAGCAATTGAAGCTGGACGTAAAGCTTTACAATTATTAGGAATTGAGTTGCCAGAAACTGATTTAGAAACTGCTTTAGCCGCAGAAATAAAACTGGTGAAAGAAAACTTGAGCCGTCGCGCTAGTTCTACTGCTTTAATCGCGCCATCTACTTCGATATCAAAAGAGCAAAAAGTGGTAATGAGAATTTTTAATTCTTTAGTGCCGCCAACATTTATGTCTTGTCAACAATTATTCTTTTTTATCAGTGCTAAAGCAGTTAATTTATCTTTAGAATACGGTAACGTAGCCGAATCTGCTTATATGTATGCCTGCTACGGTATTGTCCAATGTGTTTATCAAGATTACCAAGCTGCTTATGAGTTTGGTGATTTGGGTCTACAATTAAGCAAAAATTTCCAAAGTTTGCGTCAAAAAAGTTTAGTATTGCGAGTTTTAGTCGGTCATATAAATCATTGGCGTAAGCCTCTTAGATCTTCGTTAGAACTTGCGAAATTAGCCGAACGCTCTCGGATGGAATTGGGAGAAATTCAATTTGCCTTATCTCCTTTTTGGTACGAATGTTACAATTATTTTTATCAAGGATATAATTTACAGAAGTATCTAAAAAAATTAAAGAATTATTTCCTCACATTACCCAAGCACGATCGTGAATTAGAAATTGATATTTTAGTCAATTTAAAGTTGGCTGTGGCGAATTTAGTTGAGCTTCAAAGTGGCGAGAATAACCGTCAAAAATCGGTAAATCTAGTGGATTCTCAGGTCAGCAAGGAAAAATTTTTATCTTGTTGTTACTTAATTGTTAAGGCTCAAGAAGAATATTTATTTGCCAAACCAGAAACTGCCTTAAGCTTGCTCCGAAAAGCGGAAGCGGGGTTAACTAATATTCCGGGGATTATTTCGCTGGTAGCTTATAATTTTTATTATTCTTTGAGCTTGACTGCTATTTATCCAACAGCTTCAGAAACTGAGAAAAAACAATACTTGGAACAGCTAGAAAAGAATCAAAAATTAATGAAAAATTGGGCAGATAATTGTCCAGAAAACTTTTTACATCAATACTGGTTAGTTGCAGCAGAAAGAGCGCGTATTCTTGGGGAAGATTTAGCAGCGATGGATTTATACGATCGCGCAATTTCTTCAGCAAGAGATGGTAAATTTAGCCAAAATGAAGCTTTAGCCAACGAATTGGCGGCTAAGTTTTGGTTAATGAAAGAAAAAACTGATTTTGCTCGGCTTTACCTCAAAAATGCTCGCTATAGTTATCAGGTTTGGGGAGCCAAACGTAAAGTTGCCGATTTAGAGCAAAAATATCCTCAATTACTGACAAAATCAACAGTGCCTCGTTTTCTAGATATGCAAAGCTCAAATGATACAACTGAAACCAGCACTCGCTTAGGTGAAGCTTTAGATTTAGCTACGGTGATGAAAGCTTCTCAAGCAATTTCTAGTGAATTGAAGCTGGATAAATTACTAGCTAAGTTAATGCAAATTCTGCTAGAAAATGCGGGAGCGCAATTCGGCTTTTTAATTTTAGAAAGTAACGACGAACTACTGATCGAAGCGGAAGGATTTGCGAACGGAGAAATTGAAGTATTGCAGTCAATGCCGCTCAATTTTGTTAAATCTGACGGCACAAAACCTTTACTTTCTTCAGCAATTGTTAATTATGCGTTCCGGACAAAAGAAAGTATAGTTTTAAACGATGCTAGCAATGAAGGAAAATTTACTAACGAACCGTATCTAAAAAACTATCAAGTCAAATCGGTTCTTTGTTCTCCTCTCCTCAATAGAGGACAATTGGCGGGAGTAGTTTATTTAGAAAATAATTTAACAGTTGGTGCTTTTACCCCAGACAGATTAGAAGTTATTCAACTATTATCGGGACAAGCCGCGATCGCCATTGCTAACGCTAAACTTTATGCGGAAGTGCAGGAAAGCGAAACCCGCCTCAAGCAGTTTCTCGAAGCAATGCCCGTGGGTGTTTCGGTTCACAATTCAAGCGGACAAGTGTACTATGCTAACCGCACGGCGAAACAATTACTAAATCTTCAAGACTTACCCGCAGTAGCAACCGAGCAAATCGCGGCGGCTTATCAAGTTTATCAGGTAGGAAGCGAAAATTTATACCCAAGCGAAAACTTACCGATCGCGCGATCGCTGAGTGGAGAAACTGCGAAAGTTGACGACATCGAAATTCGTCACCAAGATCGTTCGATCCCCTTAGAAGTTTCCAGTACGCCAATTTTTGCCGAAACAGGCGAGATCGAATATGCGATCGCCACTTTTACCGATATTACTCAGCGCAAACAAGCAGAAAAACTTCTCGCTGACTACAACCGTACTTTGGAACAAGAAGTCGCCAAACGCACGCGAGAACTTCAATTAGAAATTGCCGAACGAAAACTTGCCGAATCGGCACTACGTTTATCTGAAGAAAAATTCTCAAAAGCTTTTCGTTCTAGCCCCATTGCCATTGCTTTAACTATTCTTAAAACTGGAGTCCATATTGAAGTAAACGAAACCTTCTGTCGTCTCATTGGTTATCGCAAAGAAGAAATCATCGATCGCACCTCCACCGAGCTAAACTTGTGGGTAAATCTCGAACAACGCCAACAATTATTTGAACTTCTCCAAACCGATAGCGTAATTCAAAATTACGAGTTTGAGTTTCGTACTAAACAAGGTACCACTAAAACCGCACTCTTATCCGCAGAAATTATTAACATTCACGGACAAGAATGTCTCCTAGCCCTTTCTAACGATATCACCGAACGAAAACTTGCCGAATCAGCTTTGCGGCAAAAAAACGAGGATTTAGCCAAGGCTTTGCAGGAACTCCAAATGACTCAACAAGAGTTAATTCAATCGGAAAAAATGGCATCCCTCGGACAATTAATTGCCGGAGTAGCTCACGAAATCAATACGCCAATGGGAGCAATTCGCGCCTCTATTGGCAATATTACTACTGCTTTAAATCACACTCTGGAAAAACTACCCCAACTCCTGGCTAGTCTTTCTCCCGAACAACAAGCTAATTTCTTTGCTTTATTAGCCGCCGCTAGACAAAAAGAATTACATCTATCTTTCCGAGAAGAACGTCAACTAAAACGAGCGCTCAGAAAAGAGTTGGCAAGCCAAAATATTGACAACTCTGATACGATCGCTACTAGCTTAGTTCACATGGGCATCACGGAAAATATCGCTCCCTTTCTGACAATTTTGCAACAGGATAATAACGGGGAAATTGTTAATGTTGCTTATAATCTTTCTATTCTCCAAACTAACAGCGAAAATATTCAACTTGCCGTAGATCGCGCTTCAAAAATTGTCTTCGCTCTCAAAAGTTACGCTCGTCAAAGTGACTCTGGGGAAATGAGTGAAGCCCAAGTTCAGTCAGGAATTGATGTAGTATTAACTATTTATCATAATCAGCTCAAACATGGGATAAAAATTAACAAAAATTATCAAGGAGTGCCAACTATTTTTTGTTATCCAGAAGAACTGAATCAAGTTTGGACAAATCTGATTCATAATGCTATTCAAGCGATGAATAACAAAGGTGAACTAGAGATTAATGTATTTCAGGAGAACCAGCAAGTTGTCGTTCAAATAACCGACTCTGGTAGTGGCATTCCGCCTGAAATCAAACAGCGAATTTTTGAACCATTCTTCACTACGAAACCAGCAGGAGAAGGTAGTGGTTTGGGCTTAGATATAGTACGCAAGATTATTGAGAAACATCAAGGTAAAATAGAAGTTGAGAGCGAACCAGGGCGAACTACTTTTAGCGTCCGGTTGCCGATCGCTCAACCTAAGTCTGCATAATTGATAGCTAGTTATGCCCAATAAAGCCATTTTGTGTGTCGATGATGAACGAATCATTTTAACCAGTTTGCGCGACCAAATCACCCGTAATTTCGGCAGTGAATATCAGTGTGAACTGGCAGAAAGTGCTGATGAAGCCTTGGAAGTAATTGAAGAATTAGATGAAGAAGGAATCGCAATTATTTTGATTGTTTCTGATTGGTTGATGCCTCAGATGAAAGGAGATGAATTTTTAATTAAAGTTCACGAACAGTATCCTCATGTAGTCACAGTATTGTTAACCGGACAAGCGGACGAAGAAGCAGTTGAACGTACTCGTCAGTACGCTAATTTACACAGTTATCTTCCTAAACCGTGGGATGAAACTACCTTAGTCGAAGTGCTGAAATCGGGATTGGAGAAAATTGATGAATAAACCAGCAATTGTTTGTGTAGACGACGAAAGAGTGGTGTTGATTAGCTTGCGCGATCAGCTTAATCAGCACTTAGGAAACGAATATGAAATTGAATTAGCAGAAAGTGGGGAAGAAGCTCGAGAAATTTTTAGCGAATTAGCCGCAGAAGGAGTGGAAATTCCGCTAATTATTTCCGACCAATTGATGCCTCAGATGAAAGGCGACGAACTATTAATCGAAATTCACCAGCACTATCCCAAAACTTTAAAAATTATGCTCACCGGACAGGCGAGTGCCGAAGCTGTAGGTAACGCAGTTAACTATGCGAATTTATATCGTTATATTGCTAAACCTTGGGATAAAACAGATTTAAATTTGACTGTTACCGAGGCATTGCGGCGATACTTCCAGGATAAACAATTAGCCGAACAAAACCAAGCTTTACAAGAAATTAATCGAGAATTAGAGCAATTAAATGCTTCCTTAGAAAATAAAGTTGCCGAACGGACAATCGAACTGCAACAGGCAAAAGAAGCCGCCGATATTGCGAATAAAGCGAAAAGCGAATTTCTTGCCAATATGAGCCACGAGTTGCGATCGCCACTGAACGCGATCCTCGGCTTTTGTCAATTAATGGCTCGCAGTGCCACCCTTGGGGAAGAACATAAAGAAAATGTCAGCATTATGAACCGAAGTGGCGAACATTTGCTGACCTTGATTAATAATGTCCTGGATTTGTCGAAAATTGAGGCAGGACGCATTACTCTCAACGAAACTAACTTTGACCTCTACAACCTGCTCGATGAGTTAGAAGATCTGTTTCAATTTAAGGCAGAAGATAAAAGGTTGAACTTAGTTTTTAAGCGAACTAGTAACGTTCCCCAATATATCCAGGCTGATAAAGTCAAATTACGTCAAGTGTTGATTAATTTGCTCAGTAACGGCATTAAATTTACCAAACAAGGTCAGGTCTGTTTACAGGTAAAAGGCGAAAACATCAAGGCAAATTCTGCCCAGATCTTCTTTCAAGTGAAAGACACCGGAGCAGGTATTGCTCCTGAAGAATTAGATAGTGTGTTTGAAGCCTTCGTCCAAACTCAGGCTGGAAGAGAAGCCCAAGAAGGAACGGGTTTAGGTTTGCCGATCGCGCGCAAGTTCGTCCAACTTATGGGAGGCGAAATCACTGTTAACTCTCGAATCCACCAAGGTAGTAGCTTTCAATTTACCATTCCCATCAAAGTAGTTACCGATTTTGCCTTACTCGAAAACGAACAACCCAGTCGTCGCGCGATCGCCCTCACCGCTAATCAACCCGAATATCGAATTTTAGTGGTAGATGATATGTGGGATAACCGCCAACTGCTCGCGAAAATTTTAAACTCGGTTGGTTTTCTGACTAAAGAAGCTGAAAATGGCGAACAAGCTATTTCCGTGTGGCAAAATTGGCAACCCCATTTAATCTGGATGGACTTACGAATGCCTGTCCTTGACGGTTACGAGACAACCAAACAAATT
Source organism: Oscillatoria salina IIICB1 (assembly GCF_020144665.1). Lineage (NCBI taxonomy): Bacteria > Bacillati > Cyanobacteriota > Cyanophyceae > Oscillatoriales > Oscillatoriaceae > Oscillatoria > Oscillatoria salina. The sequence continues at coordinate 53,850 of NZ_JAAHBQ010000024.1, forward strand.
CGCCTTCAGGAAAGAAAAAAAGATCGCCAATCTCACACCGTGATTATTGCCCTGACGGCTAGCGTCTTAGGAGACGAATACAAATTAGTTCAACAAGCAGGTTGTGACGACTACGTGCGCAAACCTTTTCGGGAAAATATTATCTTTGAAAAAATCGCCAAGTATTTAGGAGTAGAATACCTTTATGAAGAAGAGACAATTCTGCCTGAAAACACCAAAACCGAAATTTCCTTGCAAACACTAAAACCAATCATGTACTCCGAATGGTTTAGTCAGTTGGAAGAAGCCGCTAACGCTATTGACAACGAGAAGATTTTTCATCTGATTGCAGAAATTCCGTCCGAACAAGCAGCGATCGCCAAAGCTCTCGCCGATTTGGTAAACAACTTTCGCTGTGATAAAATAATAGATTTAATCGAGGGGATTAAGAAATAACCAATGAGCTATCGCCAGGACAACGTTTTAATTGTTGACGATACTCTCGAAAACTTGCAAGTTTTATCGCAAACTTTATCTAAACGAGGGTATAAAGTTCGCGGCGCAGTTAAAGGAGAAATGGCAATCCGAACTGCTCAATCAGTTCCCCCAGACTTAATTTTACTCGACATTAAAATGCCTGATATGGATGGCTATGAAGTCTGTAAATGTTTAAAAGCTGACGAAAGAACTAAGCAAATTCCCATTATTTTTCTTAGTGCTTTAGACGAAGTTACTGATAAAGTCAAAGGTTTTCAAATTGGCGGTGTAGATTATATTACTAAACCATTTCAAGTCGAAGAAGTTTTAGCCCGAATTGAAAACCAACTGACAATTCAAAGACTACAAAAGCAACTCCAAATTCAAAACGAACGACTACAAGAAGAAATTAAAGAGCGACAAAAAGCTGAAGCTGCGGCTAAAGCTGCCTCCCAAGCGAAAAGCGAATTTCTTGCCAATATGAGTCATGAATTGCGTACTCCACTCAATGCTATTTTGGGGTTTACTCAAGTGCTAAGGCGAGAACCAGATTTGACTCCCGAACAACAAGATTATTTAGGTATAATTAATCGTAGCAGTCAACATTTATTAGAATTAATTAACGATGTTTTAGACTTATCAAAAATTGAAGCAGGTCGAGTTTCTCTTAATTACACTAACTTTGACCTTTATCGTCTTCTCGACCAAATCGAAGAGATGTTTCATATTAAAGCCGAAACGAAAAATCTGACGCTCGAATTTCGCCTCGCTCCTGAGGTTCCCCAGTATATCAGAAGCGATGAAACTAAACTGAGAGGTTGCTTAATCAATCTTTTAGGTAATGCGGTTAAATTTACTGAACTTGGTCAAATTAATCTCAAAGTCGAAACTCAATCGCTCTCCCCAGAAAATGACGAAATCGAACTACTTTTTACGGTTCAGGATACAGGAACCGGAATTGCTCCCGAAGAAATACAAACTTTATTCGATGCTTTTGTCCAAGCAGAAAAAGGTCGCCAAGCAGCAGAAGGTACTGGCTTAGGTTTAAGTATCACTAAACGCTTTGTCGAATTATTGGGAGGAGAAATTAAAGTTAGTAGTGTTTTAGATAAAGGCTCAATTTTTCAATTTTATATTAAAGCAAAAATCGCAGATGCCTTAGCAGAAATTGCTCAACCAACCCGGCGTGTCGTTGGTTTAGAACCCAGTGAAAAAAAATATCGAATTTTAGTAGTTGACGATACAGAAGAAAACCGCTTGTTATTAGTAAAAATGCTCGAACCAATCGGCTTTCAAGTTCGAGAAGCAAAAAACGGTCGCAAAGCGATCGCGCTTTGGTCAACTTGGCAACCACATCTGATTTTGATGGACACGAGAATGCCCGTGATGAGCGGATTAGAGGCAACCAAACAAATTAGATTCCGAGAGAAAAACCAGGGCAAAAATAAGCTCCAAACTATTATTCTTGCCTTAACTGCTAGTGCTTTTGAAGAGCGTCGGGGCGAAATTATCGCCGCAGGTTCAGATGATTTTGTTCGTAAACCTTTTACCGAAGAAACAATCTTTGCTCGCATCGGCGAACGTCTCGGAGTATCCTATATTTATGAAGATTTACCTTCTCCGCACAGCAGTCGTCAATTTACTAATGTAAGTCGAGCAGATTCTTTCTATTTCTCAGAATTAGCAGCAATGCCTCCTGATTGGGTGAGAGAATTATATCAAGCAGCAAATACTGTTCGCGAAGAAACAATTGAAGAATTGATCGTGGAAATTCCCCCAACCCAAGCAGCATTAGCAGAAGCATTAAAAGATTTAGTTTATAACTTTCGTCTCGATGAAATTGTGCGTTTAACCAAACAGGTGATTGAAAAATCATAGTCAATGTTGCATCCTAAAAAATAAAAAAATGAACGAAGGCGAACTGAAAATTTTAGTAGTAGATGATAAACCAAGTAACTTGAGGTTTTTAGCTAAACTGCTGACCGAAAATGGCTATAAAGTTCAAAAAGCAATTTCGGGAGAACTAGCATTAAACGCCGCCTTAGACTCGCCGCCAGATTTGATTTTACTGGATATTCTGATGCCGCAAATGAATGGGTATGAAGTTTGTCAGAAATTAAAAGCAGCTCCTCCGACGAAAGAGATCCCGATAATTTTCTTAAGCGCTCTTCATGAAGTTGAAGAACAAGTAAAAGCTTTTAATTTGGGTGGAGTTGATTATATTACGAAACCTTTTCAACCGGAAGAGGTATTAGTTAGGGTGAAAAATCAACTAACAATTTCTCGCTTGCAAAGACAATTAGTTGCCCAAAACCATCAACTACAAGAGTCTCAATCTCTTTTAGCGAGTGTCTTAAATAGTTCTTTAGATGGAGTAGCCGCCTTTGCTGCAATTCGGAATCGAGAAGGAAAAATTAGCGACTTTCGCTGGTTATTGTTAAATCCTACCGCCGAAAAAATTATCGGTCAGCAAAAAGAGCAATTAGTAGGACAAACATTGCTCGAATCCCTACCCGGACATCAGCAAACAGGCTTGCTAGACCTTTATATTTCTGTAGTCGAAACAGGAAAATCTCAAGAACGAGAAATTTATTATTCTGGGGATGGAATTGAAGCTTGGTTTCACGTGAGTGCGGTGAAATTAAGTGATGGTTTAGCAGTGACATTTCGGGATATTAGTATTCGCAAACAAGCCCAAAAACGTTTAAAGTTGTTAGAGCGAGCGATCGCGGCTTCTTTTAACGGAGCGATCGTTACTGACGCCCAAGCCCCAGGTAATCCGATCGTTTACGTTAATTCAGGTTTTGAAAGGCTGACAGGTTACTCAGCCGCCGAAGTTCTTGGGAAAAACTTTCACTTCCTCGAACCTGAAGACGCAGATCCCAGAGAAATTGCCAAATTGCGTCAGTGTTTTGCTCAAGGCAGCGAATGTCAGGTATTGTTGCGCAATTTACGTAAAGATGGCACTTTTTTTTGGCACGAACTGACAATTTCCCCAGTGAGATCCGACGAAGGAGATTTGACTCATTATATCGGCATCCAAGTAGACGTCAGCGATCGCAAACAATACGAAATTGAACTGGCTAACGCCAAAACCGCATTAGAAAAACAAATTCACAAAGTCCTCTTACTAGAAAAAATAACCCAAGAAATTCGCTCTAGCTTAGATCCCAAACAAATTTTTCCTACCGCAGCCGATCGCATTGGCGCAGCTTTCGGTGCGAGTCGCTGTTTAATTCACACCTACATTGAAAGCGCAATACCAGAAATTCCTTTAGTCGCTGAATATATACAAATAGGTTCCATTGCCTCTGTACGAGAGTTAATCCCGAATTTCCAAGTTCCCATTTTCGGCAATGCTCATATCCAACAGATATTAGCACAAGACCAAGCGATCGCTAGCGATAACGTCGATACCGAACCTTTCCTGGTAGAGGTAACTTCTTTGTGCCGTCAGTTAGGCATCAAATCGATGCTCGCAGTCAGAACCTCTTATCAAGGTAGACCAAACGGCGTTGTTTGCTTACATCAATGCGATCGCTATCGTCACTGGAATAACGACGAAATCGCACTGTTAGAAGCAGTAGCCGCCCAAATCGGGATCGCGATCGCTCAAGCAGATTTGCTCGAACAAGAAACTCAACGGCGGGTTTTCCTCGCTTGGCAAAATCAGCAACTACAGCAAGAAATTCAAACTCGTCAGCAGACAGAAGCCGCCCTCAGAATCAGCGAACAACGCTGGGAATTAGCTTTACGCGGCACCGGGGATGGTATTTTCGACTGGAATATCCCAACCGACGAAGTCTTTTTCTCGACTCGCTTAAAAGAAATGCTCGGCTATAGTGAAATAGATAACTGGAACAGCTTAGAAGAATGGCGCGATCGCATTCATCCTGACGACGTCGAACAAGTCTTAGCCGCAGTCCAAGCCCATTTCCAAGGCCAAACCGAACAATACCTCGCCGAGTATCGCCTGCGTTGTCAAGATGGTAGTTATAAATGGATTTTATCCAGAGGACAAGCCGAATGGGACGAAGCAGGCAATCCTCTGCGGATGGTCGGTTCTAATCAAGATATCAGCGATCGCAAGCAAACCGAAGTCGTCCTCCAGCAAGCTAAAGAAGCTGCTGAAGCCGCTAACCACGCTAAAAGCAACTTTCTTGCTTCCATGAGTCACGAACTGAGAACCCCTCTCAACGCCATTCTCGGCTTTAGCCAAATGCTCGCTCATGACGCTTCTTTAAACCGCCAACAACAAGAATATATCAACATTATTAATCGTAGCGGCGAACACTTACTGACTTTAATTAATGATATTTTATCGATGTCCAAAATTGAAGCAGGTCGGATCGTTTTGAAGGAAAATCCTCTCAATCTTTATCACTTGCTGAATACTCTTACCGAAATGCTGCAATTAAAAGCTTATGGGAAAAATTTAGAGCTAATCTTAGACATTGCACCTGACGTTCCTCGATACATTAAAGCTGATGAAAGCAAACTACGCCAAGTTTTAATTAATTTGCTCGGTAATGCGATTAAATTTACTCATCGCGGTTCGGTTTGCTTGCGAGTAAAAGCGGGCGTAACTTGCCAAGCAAATGAACTTAACTTTAACCAACCACCAACTACACAAATAATCTTTGAAGTTGAAGACACTGGTATCGGTATAGCTCCCGAAGAAATTGAAACTTTATTTAACCCTTTTGTCCAAACTACTACCGTTAGTAAGTCAACCGAAGGTACGGGATTGGGTTTAGCCATTAGCAAAGAATTTGTCGCTCTCATGAAAGGAGAGATCGCTGTTCGCAGTATTGTCGGTCAAGGTTCAACTTTTACTTTTGATATTAAAGTTTCCTTGGCTCAAGCAGCAGAAATTCCTCAACAAGTAATTGCTAAACGAGTAATTGGTTTAGAACCAAATCAACCCCACTACCGAATTTTGGTCGTTGAAGATGTCCTCGAAAATCGCCAATTAATTGTTAAATTATTAGTGGAACTAGGACTCGAAATTCAAGAAGCAAGTAACGGTCAAGAAGCTGTAGAAATTTTCTCTCGTTGGCGACCCGATCTAATTTTAATGGATATCCGTATGCCTGTTATGGATGGGTTAGAAGCTACTAAAATTATTAAGCAAAATTATCAATCTCATCCTACAGTTATTATCGCTCTAACTGCCAGTGCTTTTGAGGAAAATCGCGCTACAGTTTTAGCCGCAGGTTGCGATGATTTTATTAGTAAACCTTTGTCAAAAGAAGTTCTTTGGGAAAAACTCGAAGAGCGCTTGGGATTGCGTTTTCTCTTCGCAGAAGAATTGCCGACGCTCTCAACTCCCCAACCAAAGTTTTCCTTGACAAAAGAAAATTTATGTGTTATGCCACTTGAATGGAGAGAAAAACTATATCATGCTTCTTATACTCTCGACGAAGAGAAAATTAACGAATTGGTGAGAAAAATTCCTTCAAGCGAGAAGAGTTTAGCCGAAGCGATCGCCAGTTTGATTGATAACTTTCGTTTAGATTTATTAATTGAAATATCTCAACAAGCCGTAGAAGAAACAGTAGAAACCAAATGAATAATCGCGAAATCAAATCACTGACTGACATTTTAGCAGGATTAACTGCTGTCGAACTAGCCTCTCGTTTGAATGTAGAAGAATCTTTCCTCGAACAAATCAAAGAGGAAGCTAATTTTTCTGATTGGAGCAAACAGCAAGATCCCGAAGCCGTTTCTTGGCGTTACGATCGCGTTAGCTGTCGATATTTGGTCAACCTTAGCTTTAGCGAAGTTTAAAAAGGGATCTCATCATCTTCGGAAAAAATAGTTGGCGAAGTTGAAGAAAAATCATCAACTTCATCTCGCTCTGGAGAGTCAGTAACTAGATTATCGCCGTTTGTTAATTTAGTTTCTCCTGCCAAAAAGTTACCGTCTAAAGTAATCACTTTTCCCTGGAAAAATTCAGTCAGTTTAGAAACCGCTTTTTTGACTGCCCCATCATCATAATTAGCAAGATTTTTGGGCGATTGATTTTCTGGGAATTCAGGGACATTTACTTCAGTTGTTTCCGTTACCTGCAAAGCTGTAGATGAAGTTTCTGCCTTAACTTTCACTTCCTCATTTGGCACAACAGTATTGATTTTGCGCTCCATTGTCGGCGATTGAATCTCAGGAGATTGAACTGAATTTTGTGGTTTCGGGAGCGAGGAATTTTCCCCAACTGATTTTTGCTCAGTTTTGGTTGAGCTAGGAGGACTTTTGACTTTGATACTTACTCTGATATTTTTACCGCAAACTTGTTTAAAAGCAGCTTCAATATTTGAGGATTTTTGTTGGGCAAGTTGAATTATATTCGGGGAATGAACACCTATAAAAGCAAAAGTGTCTTGAAATTCAATCAGATGAGATTGCTGGCGGAAAAAAGCTTGAGTAGTAGGAGGTTTAAGGTTAGTTAATACCTCTTCCCAGATTTGCTCCAAAGAAGATGGGAGAGTAGAATTTACTGGTATAGGTTCGCGATCTACTGGCGATCGCCGTTGTGGTTGAGGTGTTTTCGATTCATGGCGATCGCTCTCATCGTTTCCAACCGTTTTTTGAGATACATCTTGCTTTTTCCTTGGTTCAGGATGACTTTCTGGCTGAGAATTCTGATAGTTTGGTTTCGCTTCGCGGTAATTGAGGAACTGGCGATTTTGCGGCACGGGCGAATCGGACAATTGTTCGGCTTCTAAACTAACTGTTTGTGGTGCTAACAACGCCAACAACGTTACTTCTAACCACAAACGCGGCTGAGTAGTATTTTTAATTTGCACTTCGCTCTCTTTAAGCTGTTTTTGTCCCCAGAAAATATCTTCAATTCGCCATCTTTTGGCTTCAGCCACTAACTCATTCCAAGTCGGTTCTGTTAAAGCAACTAAATTCTTTTCTGTAGGAGCAGTTTTAGCAATCAATAAATCACGATAAAAACCAGCCAAATTTTGGAGAACGACCAAAGGTTCTCGACCGCGATCCAAAATATAGCGACACTGTTTGATAACTTCCTCACCTTTTTTGGTAGCGATCGCTTGTAACAACTTAATTAAATCTCGTTCCGGAACAGCACCAACTAAATCCCAAACTTTCTCAACCGTAATTGTCCCCGACATCAAACTTAATTGATCCAAAAGACTTTCTGCATCTCTCAGTCCGCCATTAGCAATTTGAGCAACTAAAGTAACCGCATCTGGGTTAATTTCTATATTTTCTTTTGCCGCAATTGTTTGCAAATGCTTGACCATTTCCCCTAGAGGAATACGACGAAAATCAAATCTTTGACAGCGAGAAATAATTGTTGACAGTACCCGTTGGGGATCGGTAGTAGCCAGCACAAAAACGACATTTCTCGGCGGTTCTTCTAAAGTTTTCAGCAAAGAATTAAACGCTGAAACTGAGAGCATATGGCAGTTATGCACGAGCAAACCATTAGCAATAAAATTGTGATTGTCAGCAATTTCTAGGTCGTAAACTTGTGCCGATTCCCCAACACTAATTGATTTTATTTCCTCAAAACTGGTTTGCCATTTGCTATTTAGGGGAATTCTTTGTTGATTAATTTCTTTAAAAGTAGGAAGTTCTCCCAAACTCGGTTGTAAGCCTGTAAATCTATAGGCTGCTAATTTACCAAACTTAAAAGCTTGAGAAGTATAATAACTACTAATCGATCCTGCCATCGGCGAAACAATTTTCATTCCTGTAGCTAATTCTTCCGCAGCTACCCAGCCAGATTCCGTTCTGAATAAGTGATTGTTAGTGCATTGAATTTCGCGATTAGAAGTTTTAATAATTATAGTTTCTTTAATGCCTTGGTCTAACCAGCGTACCACTGATTTAAATTCCCAAACTTGGCGATTTTCGTTATAGCTAAGAACCTTTTTTCCTGCCAAACTAGGGTCATGAATAGGTCTTAAACCTTCACTGGTTAAAACTAAAGAATCGCCAGTTAAACATTCATCAATCACATAAACTTTATAGCGACATTGAACGGGAGCAAATTGAGCGCGTTCAATAATTTCGCGAATATTATCAACCCCAGTATTAGAAGCAGCATCAATTTCGATCGTATCTAGGGCTGAACCCGAAGCGATCGCCCGACATACCTCGCACTTTCCACAAGGAGAAGGTGTTGGTTTCCCCTCAGCCAAACAATTGAGCGATTTAGCCAAAATTCGCGCACTCGAAGTTTTCCCAGTCCCTCGCGGACCAGAAAACAAATAAGCGGTCGCAATTTTTTCTGTGGCGATCGCATTACTTAAGGTAGTGGCGATCGCCGATTGTCCCACTAACTGCGAAAAAGTCTGAGGACGATATTTGTGATGTAGAGGGTCGTAGGACATGAGCTTTCCGTAGATCAGAAAAATTAAACTTCTCCCGCACCCCCACACCCCCACACCCCTTCGTCTTGCTTTCAGTTATACTTTTGCTCGACTTCGTATTCAGTCGCTTTTTCAGGGTAAGCGATTTTGGTGCCAACCTGCAAAACCTTTATTTTTTAGTCCTAGCTTACGTAAAACTTTGTTTCCCCTTAAATGTCTCTTTTTTTGACAAATTTGTGCTATATTTAACTGAATATGCTAAAATACGACTACAAAATCTTACCGACTTCTTCACTGAATCCTCTTGTCGGTACTTAGCTCGATCGAAATCAAGGCGATCTCAGACAGCAAGCTCAAGTTATGCCAGAGCAGTAACAGAAATTTAATCAACTTCGATATTAACCCAAGTGCCAATATCATAATTAGAGTATTCAACTATTCCCCAAGCCTTTGACAAAAAAAACTTAGTAATTAGTAAGTATTACGTCCAGCAAGGGGAACAGCGTAGAAAACGGTTGTATAAAGAAAGAGAATATTTTTTTAGACAACCTCTAACTAGAAAAAACATATTGCACGGAATAAGGAGAAAATATGCTCCGGCGGATCTGGCAGTGGCTCAAAAATTTCTTTAATAACTTAACAGGTGGCACAGAAGCAATGCCTGCTTCTTCTAGCACCGCAAGAGAAAATAATGGTTCTAAGTCGTCCTCACCCTTAAGCGACACAGATTATGAATTTTTGTATACTCAGTTACTCGAAGGAGTGACCCACGGTTGGGAAGAAAAGCGCATCGTTAAATTTTTTCAAGATCTAGAAGATCGAAGTAGCCAACAAGAATGGTTAACCTGGTTAAAACGCTTCGGAGAAAGAGTGAGTATCAACTCAACGCCAAATCGGGAATTAGCAACCCGAATGGTAAGGTTAGGTGAGAGAGTGCGGACAATTCCATCACTGCGAGCAATAGGACAGGAATCTTACAAAATTGGGATTCAATTGCTCAACAGAGGACAAAAAGCGGAAATATGGGAGTATCAAGGTCCAGATGCTGAAGGTGGAACTCAACCAACAGGTTCGCCCCTAGGTAGAGAAGCGATCGCCCTAGACGAATTATTACAAAGATTAGAACAAGACCCCAACTTACTCGCCTCAGTCGCGCAGGAATTAGGATTAGAAACCAACGATCCCCGAACAGTAGTAACAGAATTAACCAAACGTTACAACCCAGAGGATGGTTCAACTCCCAATGATGCCGAAGGATGGTTTAAACGAGGTGCATTGCAATTCCAAGCAGGAAACATCGAAGCAGCCCTAAATTCCTTAGATCGAGCCTTAGAAATGAAACCAGACTTCGCCGAAGCCTGGTTTGGTAAAGGTAATATGTTATTGAGCTTACAACGAAACGAAGAAGCTCTCGCCGCCTTAGACAAAGCCATAGAAATAAATCCAGACTTTTATCAAGCTTGGGACGTTCGAGGTAACATACTATTTAACTCAGAGCAAGCAGAAGCAGCGATCGCCTCATTGGAAAAAGCAAACGAAATTAAACCAGACTTTTATCAAGCGTGGTATAACAAAGCAATCGTTCTCAGTGACATAGAGCAATTTGACGCAGCGATCGCCGCTTTTAATCGAGTCATCGAACTAAAACCAGATCTCGCCGAAGCATGGTATAACCGGGGCATGACACTAGCAGAAATGGGGCGCTTCTCCGATGCGATCGCTAACTACGATCGCGCCCTTCTCCTGAAACCACAAGCCCCCGAAATCTTCAGCAAACGTCAGGAAGCATTAGAAAATTTAGCTCAAAGACAAACAGACTCTACCACCCCACAGCAAGATTCTACTACTTCTGTGGTTGCCGATCCCTGGCAAGAAACCTCATCCTCCCAAACTATCTCCCCAATCGACTCAAATACTCAAACGGTAGAAGAAGAAACCACTACTGAAACAGAGTTAGAAACACTTTCACCACTAGACTCAAATACTCAAACGGTAGAAGAAGAAACCACTACTGAAACAGAGTTAGAAACACTTTCACCAATCGACTCAAATACTCAAACGGTAGAAGAAGAAACCACTACTGAAACAGAGTTAGAAACACTTTCACCAATCGACTCAGACACTCAAACGGTAGAAGAAGAAACCACTACTGAAACAGAGTTAGAAACACTTTCACCAATCGACTCAGAC
>NZ_JAAHBQ010000025.1 GCF_020144665.1 Oscillatoria salina IIICB1
TTGTTCTGAGTTTTTAATCAGATTTTGTTGACAGCCAAACAATTAAAATCACCTCCTTCTGTTTGGAGAAATTTTACCACAAATATTTCCTTGGTACTACACTTCTAAAAAGTCGCCCTCCGCTCCGCTAAAGGGCGAGGCTTTAAACCCAGTTTTTCTGGTAATCAGCAAATAATTGTCCTCAAAAAGCGATTTTTTAGGTATTGTCAAATTGCGGCGATGCTGCTCTGATTAAAATGAGATTCTTCATAATGGTAGCATAAGCAAATTTTTATACAAAAGGTTATACTCTCCCTTAAAACATTATATCTTTAATTAAAGAAAAAGTAAACAAAAAATAATATCTTTAATTTTCGCCATTTCCAGACAGAAGGAAAAAGAGAAGCGATGAGGTAAAACCCAGCAACGCCAAACAGAGACAATGTTAAGTAGGCAAACAAGTAAAAATCATGCCAAACTACTGATAGAGGTAGACTGGCATTTTTTAGTGATAATGATAATATCGAGCAGACGAGAACTGCTAGCAGCAACCACAGGAGAAAACCACAGTGCTGTCCAAAGGCTTTGAAATAGAAATTTACACAGGAACACCATCTGGCGAAATAATTGGACTTAGCGATCGCATCGTCAGAGACTTAAACGGCTTCGTGCGAGAACCAGACACCCGTAACGTAGAATATACCACCGCACCCTGCCACTGCTACGATCGCCTACTGTGCGCCTTGCTGCGACCAAGACAAGAACTGAGAAAATACTTAAGTAAAATCGGAAATTATACCCTCATCCCAGGAAGTACCTTATCCCTAGGAGACAGCAAAAACTTTTATCGTTCCGACCCCAACAACCCTTATCATGACTACATCGAACAAACCTACCACACCAAAGTAGTCACCGCCAGCGTTCACATCAACATCGGCATTTCCGACCCCGAAACCCTGATCAAAGCTTGTCGTCTAATTAGAGTAGAAGCACCATTATACTTAGCCTTAAGCGCCTCATCTCCCTTCTTAGACAGCAAACCAACCGGATATCATTCTACCCGTTGGGCAGTCTTCCCGAAAACCCCCACCCACGTACCCCTCTTTGAAAATCACACCCACTTCATCCGTTGGACAAACGAACAGCTAGCATTAGGAACAATGAAAAACGTGCGCCATTTGTGGTCATCAGTTCGACCAAATGGATCGCGCCGCCCTTATAATCTCAACAGACTCGAACTAAGAATTTGCGACTTAGTAGTAGATCCGATCGCCTTATTAGCCATAACCGCTTTCCTCGAAGCGCGACTGCTGCAACTAATGAACGATCCTACACTCGATCCCTTAGAACAAAGTAGCATTTCTCCAGAAGACTTAGTAACCCTCACCGATGCCAACGAAGAAGCAGCCGCTAAATCTAGTCTCGATGCGTCGCTGCGACATTGGCAAGATGGTCGAGAAATTTTAGCAAGAGACTGGATAGAACAACTTTATCCTGAAGTCTGGCAAATAGCAAAAACAGGTGGTTTTAGCTGTTTTCTTTCCCCCGTGAAGAAAATTTTGCGTCAGGGAAATACAGCCCAGCAATGGTTAAAGCAGCAGGAAATGGGGTTAGACGTTGAGGAAGTTATTATCCAAGCAATTCAAGCTATCCACCAGCAGGAAATAGATTTAGAAGACAAGTTGTGTCAGATGTTGGTAGCTTAGACAGTGAGCACGTAGCCGCATGAAATAGTTACCAGTTATCAGTGAACAGTGAGCAGTTTGTCTTCTAATTTCCCCTTGTCTCCCAATCCCCAGTCCCCAGTCCCCAGTCCCCTTGAAACTGATTACAAAATTTAATCAATGGGAAAATTTCGAGTATGATTAGAAAAATCTATAGATAAACTGAAACTAAAAATTAGTAATTGACAATATATAACTATTGAATTATGGTTCGGGTTGTGTTGGTTGAGCCGCAAATACCGCCAAATACAGGAAATATTGCGCGGACTTGCGCGGCGACAGGAACAGAGTTACATTTAGTGGGACCGTTAGGATTTGAGATTAGCGATCGCTACCTGAAACGAGCAGGTTTAGATTATTGGCCTTATGTTAATTTACACTGTCACGAGAATTGGTTAGACTTCAAAGCTTTTCATCAGCGTCACGGTGGTAGGTTAATTGGTTTCAGCGTTAGGGGTAAAAACTGTTATGCGCAGTTTAAATTCCAAGCTGACGACTGGTTGTTATTTGGTAGTGAAACTACAGGTTTAGCTTCAGTCGTCTTGGAATTTTGTGACGAAACGCTGTATATTCCCATGACTCAACCAAAAGTACGCAGTTTAAATCTTTCTGTGAGTGCTGCTGTGGGTTTATTTGAAGCAAGACGACAGTTAGGTTATCTCAAATCAGTTGCTAATTCTTCACTAGATTGAATTTGCCTTGACGATCTTGTCTGTCTTTTACGGCGTCGAGCGCTATCTCAATTCCCGATTATTCAGTTGGTGAGTTGTTTGGCTATCAGCGCTCTATTTATATATAGATATATAAAAAAAAAGAGGATCGGAAAGTTAGAGCGGGAGAAAAAATCGGTTAATTAAGCTACAAATAAGCGGAAAATTGATAAGAAATTTCTATTAACAAACGAAAAAAAAATGCTCTCTCACTTCTAGAGAGAGATTTATTAAGTGAAAACCTTGACATCAAAAGGATTCTGACATCAAATGAGATAAAAGTTAGTTACCTAACAATCAGCAGGTATGACTGAAAACCTCAATCTAAACTAAAATCAGTAATAATACGGTTGCTACTAAGATAAGAACGGACTTAGAGTGCAATCTAGCGTATGCTGCTAGTAAAAAAAAATCGGTGCATCTCCTCAGCTTTCCACGCTTAGAGTGATGATTAGCAGAAGCGAGCGCGTACTAATAAGATTTAGTTATCTTCCGGAGGAAAGTAGAACCCGTTAGTATCTAAATTTCAGCGAGCGCGTAAATTACCGCAAACCTTGCTAGAACAGGGATTTAATCGATGCTTTCCGCTCAAAACTGAAAGTGGAAAAATTTCTAACTACCGATTGGGAGAATAAATTATTCAGACCAAAAGACTTGTCTAAATTGAAAAACCAAGGTAATCTTGCCTAGGTTACTTGATATATATTTACAGTCAACGATCCAAATCACTATGATAAAGTGAGTTGAGTCACTGACTAGCCAAAAGAGCATCGTCACTAACGGACAGTCAATTGCTCGTCACACACTAGGAGGTCGTTTTTGAAACGCGAAAATATTCAGAAGGCCAAACCTGTTACTTCCTGTCCAGTAAATTACTGTGAGGCACTAGCAAAACCAAGTGCAAAAGAGCATCTGGTCGCCCAAATAGCAGTCAACGAAGGACAGCGTCGCGCTAGGACTTCGGCAGCGATGATTGGGCTAGCTATCTCAATGGGCGCAACCGGGATATTGCTGCCGAAAGTCGGCGATGAAGCGATCGCTGCCGATGGAAGCCTCACAAACTTAAATCTCAGACAGGAAACTGCTGATACCAGCCCATCTCAGTCAGCTAGAGTAGCTATATCGCCATCTCCAAGCACGCAACTAGGCTCAGAAGCGATTCAGCCAACCGTACCAGTGGTAAAACACCAGGTGCAAAAAGGAGAAACCCTTTGGCAGGTGTCGCAGAACTACAAAGTGGAACCAGCAGCGATCGCGACTTCTAATCAAATTTCGTCAAACTCGAATTTGTCCACAAGTCAAAAGCTGGAAATCCCTGTGGAAAGCTTGTCTGGTTCTTCTGCTGGAGAGCCAACTCAAGTACAGCCAACTAAGGAAGTCTCAGCGTCGGAATCTTTACCAACAGGTGGAACGGTCGCGATTCCCGGACAAGAAAATGAGTTGTCGGAAAATAGACAACAAGTCGCTGTCAATAATTTAACTAGGCAGCAAGAGCGCTTAGATGACAGACTCAACCAACTGCAATTTGAAAAGCCGGAAAAAGGTGCGAAAGCGGAGGAAGAGTCACAAGGGACGGAAACTGCTAAGCCAATACAAGCAAGCAATTTAGCTCAAAGTATCGCGGCGACAGAATCTTCGGAACCAGTGCTGATTCCCGTTCCGACGCCAGGAAATAACGAAGCAAGCGTCTCGATACCAATCCAAGTTGAGTTACCAGAATCGACAGCTAGCGAAACACCAACAGCAGAAGAAAAAGTAGCTAAGCAAGAGCTCGATTCAGTATCTATTCCCGTAGAATCACCGGAAACTACAGCCAGAGAAAGTTCTCAACCACCAGAAACAGCTAATTCAAATAACTCCCAGAGTCCGGTTGTTAGTACAATCCCATCGCCGGAAAAACCGACAACTAAACCACAACAAAACGAAACTGAAAGTGTCACCATTCCAGAATTAGTTGTCGAACCACAACAAACGGCGGCAGTACAGTCATTTCGCCAGAACGAAGTAACTCCACCAGTAGTATTGGCAGGAGAACCAACAGTTTATCAAGTTCGACCAGGAGATACTCTCAACGCGATCGCTCGCCGTCATGGATTATCCGCCGCAGAACTAATTCAAGAAAACAATCTTACTAATCCTCACCTGATTAAGGTCGATCAGCAATTAAGAATTCCACGAGCTACCACTGCTCGCAATCAAGATCGAGAAAACGTTGCGATAATTCCGGGTCTGACTCCGATTCCAGACGAACCAAAAGCGAGATCGTCCCAATCGGCAAATAATTTCAGCACTATAGTACCCACTGAACCTCTATCTGATTCCTCTTCAACAGTAAGTAACCGACAACAAGGAAATAATCCTGCGGGAAATACAAATAATAGTTCTCCTTCTTTGGCTGCTCATCTGCCTTCTGTTGAGGTTCAAACATATTCAGAGTCTCATGCCTCGGTAGAAAAATTAAAGGCTGATATCCTGAGAATGCGTCAGGAATATCAAGCGCAACAACAAGTAGAGCCAGGAACCACAGCGGTTAATATATCTGTGGAGCCACCAGCTACTAATAACAATGTGGCTAGTTCGACTCAGGTTAATCCAGAGTGGCAAAGCGATCGCACTAACTCATCACAAGCTGAGTTAACTGCGAATGAAGGTTCTCGTACTACCTCACCAACTCAACCTGAATTAGTCTTTAACCAGGAACAACCTGAGCTAGTGGTTGACCAAAATGAACCTGAGCTAGTGACTGAGGTTGAACCAGAGGTAGCATCAGAAGAAAATATTCCCGAACAAACCGTTGCTAGTCGCGATCGAGAACTGGTAGCAGTTGCTCCCGCACCAGTAGAAGAATATAACCCCATGCTGCAAATCCCGGTGGGAGAAATGGTATCTCCAGATTTACCTCCTCTCTCTCCACCAGAAGAATATCTCCCAGATAGTCCCGCTCGCTTTAACGGTCATATTTGGCCCGCTAAAGGGGTACTGACTTCTGGCTACGGTATGCGTTGGGGACGAATGCACAAGGGTATCGATATTGCCGGACCTGTAGGTACTCCAATTGTCGCTTCTGCACCTGGTGAAGTGGTAACTGCTGGTTGGAATTCGGGCGGTTATGGCAACTTGGTAGAAGTTAAACACCCTGATGGCAGTTTGACTCGCTATGCTCATAACAGCAAAATTATTGTTCGTCGCGGTCAAAATGTAACTCAAGGTCAGCTAATTGCGGAAATGGGTAGCACTGGCTACAGCACTGGACCTCACTTACACTTTGAAGTCCATCCAAGCGGACGTGGGGCAGTTAACCCCATGGCTTTCTTGCCGAAACGAAATTAAGTTTCTACTGACTGAATTTTTGGGGAGCCATCCGGCTCCCTCGGTTTGAAAATTATTTTTTCTGCCTTGCCAAAAACCGGTTCAATTGTGTTAAGATAAAAAACGTGCAAAAAATATTGGCTCAGTAGCTCAGGGGTTAGAGCACGGGACTCATAAGCCTGGTGTCGTTGGTTCAAATCCGACCTGAGCCATTTTCGCTCTAAGCTAAATAATGGCGGAGGATCTCGGCGACAGACCAAGCTTGCGCGATCGCGCCTTGGGGTGCATGGGGCGGATCTCCATCAAAGATTTCGGAAACTGAACCCAGACAAGCTTGCTCCTCGAAGTGAGTCAGTAAAGGTTGCCAATCGAAGGGAAGGGGTTGTTCGGGATAAAATCGCTCCCAACTGCGGATAAAAGGTCCGATGAGCCAACTCCAGACAGTACCTTGATGGTAAGCGCGATCGCGCCATTCTGAAGAATTAAGGTAGGAACCCACATATTCCGGATCGCCTGGATCGAGGCTGCGTAAACCGTAAGGAGTTAATAAGCGCTCTCGTGCTAGATTTATCGCTTTTCGCCCTTGTTCCGGGTAAAAGCCACAGTGATGCAAGGATAAGGCAATAATTCCATTCGGACGAATCTGAGTATTCAAGCGATCGTCGGGCTCGATCGCGTCAGACAAATAACCGATCTGGGGATACCAAAACTTTTGCAACGAAGCCTTGACTTTTTTTGCTTGTTGTGTATAAGTAGAGATTTCTTTCTCCAAGCGTTCCGAATCAGTATCGCGTTCTCGAAGTAAGCGAGTCGCCCACTGATTTGCCCAGCATAAAGCCGAATACCACAAAGCATTAATTTCGACAGTTTTTCCTCGACGTGGCGTAATCGGTTCCCCATTCACGATCGCATCCATCCAAGTGAGAGCAACATTAGGCGCATCCCAAGTTAATAATCCGTCAGAGGCATCAACGTGAATATTGTAGCGAGTACCACTGCGAAAAGCTTTATAAATTTTCCGTACTACCGGATATTGTTCTTTAAGGAAAGCCCAATCTGCTGTAGCTTCCAAGTAGAGTCCGAGAATTTCGATCCACCACAGAGAAGCGTCAATGCTATTGTAAATGGGTTCGCCCTCGGCATCGGGAAAAGTATTGGGAATAATGCCATCTCGACAATAGCAACCAAAAGTTTTCAACAAACCTTTAGCAAGGCGATAGCGTTTGGTAGCTAAAGCTAATCCAGGAAGGGCGATTAAAGTATCTCTACCCCAATCATCAAACCAGGGATAACCAGCTATAATCGTCGGACTATCTAGTGAGGTGCGGTAAGCTACAAATCGATCGCTAGATTGTAGTAATCGTTGGGAAATTGAGTTATGTGAGTAATTACTGGGGAAAATTTGGCTGAGGCGTTTCTCTTCTGCTCGGAGAGTTTGAGAAAATATTTCTGGGGATAAAGGTGGTAGATTTTGCAGCCATCCGGTTCTCGCTTCGAGGATTAAGCTTTCTTGGGGTTGTAAGCCGATCTGTAAATAGCCTGGGCTGTAAAGGTCTTCTTTTGCGCCCTCACCGCGTCGATGTTCTTCTGGGTAGTAGTAATTCCAGTACCAGATGGGATCGGAATAATATTGACCTTTACTCCAGCGTAGCTGCCAGGGGGTTCCCGGATGGTTTTGGTGTAAGCTTTGGAGGACAATTTGTTGGGGAGCAATTAACTGGGAAAACTGGATTTCGCAAGAGGCTAATTGCTGGTGATGAAAATTGCGATCGCCAATTAAGGGACGCAACCACAAAATAGCTGGTTGGCTTCCTTGATAACGGTATTGAATGAGAATTCGGTTGCTAAATTCTGTTTCGCTGTCTGTCTCGCTTGTTGATAATCCATGAGGCATAACTAAACGTCGAGTTAGTTGCCAATTATCTTGACCCCAAATCCAAGTTGGGACGGGGTCAATCCCAAACGATCGCAGTAGTTGGTAACCTTCGGGATTAATCGCATAATCTTCTTGATTTTCGCCGGAAAGCCAGAAATTTGTCCCTAAAGCGATTACTTTACCTGCTACTTCTAAACTGGCATCCAGATGAGACAGTAACAGAGTACGCTTTCCGGGTGGGTCGAGCGCCGCAATTAACCAACCGTGGTACTTACGAGTCTTTGCCTCACATACAGTCCCGCTCGCGAAACTTCCCAATCCATTTGTCAGCAACCATTCTCTAGTATCTAAGCTATCCATAGCTGGTAAAAAGTTATCAAGTGGCTAAAGCTACTCAAAATCGTTATGAGTATGATATAGTTGTAACAGTTCGTAAAGTAATGGTTAAACCTGGTTCTAAGAGCCATTAGCATCCTAGTGCAAGAAACTGCTTGGGATGCAAAGGCAACTGGAAACAGTAAAACCAAACTATGTAGTTGAGCAAAAAGTATAAGGAGAACAAATGACTAACGAAGGATGCTTAAGAGTAGGTCAACAAGCTCCCGACTTTACAGCTACCGCCGTAGTCGATCAGGAGTTTAAAACAATTAAATTATCTGACTATCGCGGTAAGTATGTAGTGTTATTTTTCTATCCCCTCGACTTTACCTTCGTTTGCCCCACAGAAATCACAGCTTTTAGCGATCGCGCCAAAGAATTTGAAGAGGTCAACACTCAAATTCTTGGTGTTTCCGTAGACAGTGAATTTTCTCACCTAGCTTGGATTCAAACCGATCGCAAAAATGGTGGAGTCGGCGACTTAAACTATCCCTTAGTTTCTGACATCAAGAAAGAAATCAGCACCGCTTATAACGTTCTCGACCCAGAAGCAGGTGTTGCCCTGCGAGGACTTTTCCTCGTTGACAAAGATGGTATCCTCCAGCACTCTACCATCAATAATTTGTCCTTCGGTCGGAACGTTGACGAAACCTTGCGCACCCTCAAAGCAATTCAGTACGTGCAAGCGCACCCAGACGAAGTTTGTCCCCAAGGTTGGCAACCAGGTGACAAAACAATGGTTCCCGATCCTGTCAAGTCCAAAGTTTACTTTGCATCTGTCTAAAGATGGATTTCAGCAGTTGCCGTGGGCAACTGCTAAATTTATCAGCAATTTCTGGCAGATCTTGCCTTCAAGCCCCAACTTCCAAGCATAAGATTAATCAATCATTAATCAAAAATTAAATTGTGGATGCTGGGGCTAATCTGATAATTATATTTTCTAAGTAAATTAATCTGTAGTAGTTAACAAATAAAAATACTCATGCTAACTTCCACCGATTTGCGAGGCTTAATCAACGGTCGTTTTCTCCGCAATTTCATCCCAATTCCGGCAACCAGTCGTTTACAATTAGGAAGCAAAACTCCAGAAATTGTTTTACCAGATATTACTAACAATCGGGTTGTGAGATTATCAGAATATCAAGGTCAACAGCCTGTATTACTAGCGTTTACGCGCATTTTTACCGAAAAACAGTATTGCCCTCTTTGTTATCCTCACATTAAAGAATTAAGCGAGAATTACGAGCGGTTTACAGAACAAGGGGCAGAAGTTTTAATGATTACCAGCACCGACAAACAACAAACCCAGCAAGTAATTAAAGATTTAGGGATGAAAATGCCTTTATTAAGTAATCCTAGCTGTGATGTTTTCAGTACTTACGAGACAGGACAAGCATTAGGCGCCCCCTTACCAGCACAGTTTATCCTCGATCGCGAAGGCAGACTGCGTTTTAAACATTTATTTTCGTTTCTAGATGCTAATGCGGGCGTAGAAAAACTGTTAAAAGTGCTGGCAGATATCTAGATTGTCCTGTAGCTTTAAAATTAACTCCAAACAAGAAAATGCAATTAAAATAACCTTAGAAATTACCTCTTTGTTTGAGTAAAAAACAGCAATGGAAGAAACGATTAGGATTCGTGCAATTAACCGTCAGGATTGGGATAGAGTTCTCAAAGGTTTTGAAGCCCAAAATATGCAACAGGTTTTAGAAGTAGTGCGTTCAGACGGACAAAAAGCAGGCACAATTTGCGAATCTCAGGATGGTAAATGCTATGTGAATGGACATCCAGAAACAGACTATGCCTCTCTTCAAGCAGCCGCAACTGCATTGATGAAAGGCGAAGCAGAAAGTTAAGTTTAATTGATGAAGAATTTGGTACTCTACCAACCAAATTTTTCTTTAGATCCTAACTCTGTAGAGACGTTGCCGACAACGTCTCTACAGTAAATTAGGAGAATTTTTTTCGGGCTGGATGCTAGAGACTAACATGAGATAAGTGGCTGCGGGGGTTGTAACTGCGGGCTGCGCGGATTTTCTCATAGTATTCTCTTTCCGTAGGAGTGATATCTTTAGGAGTAGCGATCGCTATTTTTACCAATTGATCGCCTCTTCCTCCTTTAGGTTTAGACCAACCTTTACCACGCAATCGTAGCGATTGACCAGAACGAACCCCAGCCGGAACTCTAACAGTTACTTTACCATCCGGTGTCGGCACTTCAATCGCTGCCCCTAAGACTGCTTCGTCAGGAGAAATTGGCACTTCACAAACCAAATTATCTCCTTCAAACTGGAAGAAAGAGTGAGGGATAAGTTCCACATTCAAGTATAAATCGCGGCGAATACCCGTGTAGGGGTCAACTGCACCTTTACCCCGAACGCGAATGCGGCTACCTTGTTTAGCACCAGGAGGAATGCGAACCTCAATCGTTTCACTACCCAGACTAAGGCGTTTTTGTACCCCACGAAAAGCTTCGGAAAATGTCAAGCGAATTGTCGCTTCCGTATCCGTTACAGGTGCTTGTTGACTATAGCCACCAAAGCCTGTGGCAAAATCATTAAATCCAGAAGCACCATTTGAGGTGTTGTAGGAGGTATAAGTTCGGCTACGAGTACCACCACCCGGAGTAGAAAAGCGACCGAGTAACTCATTAATAAATTCGTCAAAACTGCCATATTGACTAAAATCAAAGCCGCCAAAGTCAGTATTAACCCCAGTTCCCGGCGACCAAGTTTGCTGTCCCGCTTGTTTCCAATATTGACCAAACTGGTCGTATTTTCGACGCTTTTCTGGGTCAGAAAGGACTTCGTAGGCTTCGCTGATTTCTTTAAAACGAGCTTCTGCTTTTTTGTCTCCAGGGTTACGGTCTGGGTGATATTTTAAAGCTAGTTTACGAAATTTCTTTTTAATTTCCTCACCACTGGCGGTTTTGTTAACCCCCAAAATGGTGTAATAGTCTTTGAAGTCAGTAGAAGCCATCTCGCGCCTTGCCTCCTCAATAGTAGTTGAATATTAGTTAATAAATTTAGTAGTTTGAAGCTTTTACCTCAAATTTAAGATATCAGAGTGGCTAAGTAGGTTGAGTTCGGTTCTTACGAGAGGCTCTCAGCGCAATATCCGTACCTAGAGGATTAAGTCTTAGTATCGAGCTACAAGAGTGAGTGAGGTATTCCGTATTTGACGCAGAAACCGCAAAAGGCTGATATTGCTGTAACTGTTTAGTTTTTTTTAATAATCATAGCTTAATTTAATTGTCAAGAAAAATTTTCCTCTTGAATTTAAGCCAAGAAAGGGAAGACTGTAGACAGTATCTTCCCCAAGAATTATTTTCTATTTTTAACTGGCGTAGAGTATCCAGTCACTAAATCACCGTGTCATCTGGAATCATCGCATTCTTGAGAACGACAACAATGCCATTTTTAATATAGAAACCCTCACTTTCGCGATCGGCTTCTTCCACGCGGTCTTTATTTAAAATCAAAACTTTGCGACCGATGCGAGCATTTTTATCGATAATCGCACGGCGAATTGTGCTACCTGCACCAATTCCTACTGGTACGTTGCCATTTTGTAAGCCGGACTGCCGTTCGGCAAAAGGCTCATAAAAATCAGCACCCATAAGTAAACTATCTTCGATTTTGCAATTAGCTTCAACCCGACTGCGTATGCCCAAAACTGAGTGACTAATTTGACATTCTTTGAGAATACATCCTTCACCAATAATTGATTCAGTGACGTTACAGTTTAACAGTTTGGTTGGAGGTAAATAACGGGGACGAGTATAGATCGGAGCAGTTTCATCATAGAAGCTAAACGGTGGCTGCGGTTGCATTGTTAATGCCAAGTTAGCATCATAGAAAGCTTCAATTGTCCCGATATCTTCCCAGTAATCCTTAAATAAGTATGCTTGAACGTTATATTTGTCAGCATAAGCAGGAATTACTTCTTTACCAAAATCTGTTTGTTCGGAATTTTCTTCCAGCAGTTTTTCCAAGACTTCTTTCTTGAAGACGTAGATACCCATTGAGGCGATGTAAGGTGTTTTTTTGGCTTGTTCGGGAGAGAGTCCCAAAACAGTAGTATCTACAGCCATTTCTTTGAGAGCGTCGCCTTTGGGTTTTTCGCTAAAGTCAATTACCCTGCCGTTATTGTCAATTTTGACCAAACCAAAGCTAGAAGCTCGTTTTTCATCAATTGGCACTAAAGAGAGAGTAATATCTGCTCCGGTATCGCGGTGATGTTGCACGAAGTGGCGGTAGTCCATGCGGTAAAGATGGTCGCCGGAGAGAATCAAATATTCGTCAATATCCCATTCTTTCATCAACCAAAGATATTGGCGTACCGCATCAGCAGTACCTTGAAACCATTCTGTATTGGCACTGGTTTTTTGGGCGGCTAAGACTTCAACGAAACCATCGATTAAGCCGGAAAAGTTGTAGGTGCGGGCAATATGGCGATTGAGAGATGCAGAGTTAAATTGGGTTAGGACATAGATTTTGTAAATTTCGGAGTTGATGCAATTACTTACGGGAATATCAATGAGACGATATTTTCCGGCAAGGGATACTGCTGGTTTTGCCCGTACTTTGGTTAAGGGATAAAGACGGGTTCCAGCGCCGCCTCCGAGAATAATGCTTAATACTTTTTTCACGAGAAAACCTCTCGACTGCCAGTGAACTCACAAGTTAAGTTTATGACTCTATGGGTACATCTGGGCAAGAAACTCTGGAGGTATTTTAGTTAAGGAGGGGAGGAGTGGTGGTTATTTGTGGGGTTGTTAGAGGTTGAAAATAAAGCTCAGATCGAGGTTTAATCCGGGTAAGACAGTTTCTCCGTCAAGGGTGGGTGGAGTTGCTGCTGTGGAAAAGGTTAGGGTTTCGACGGGCTGAGAAGGGCGATATATTTCAATTTGGGGTGTGAGAGGATCGATTAACCAACCGAGACGGCAACCGTTGGTGAGGTATTCTTGCATTTTGGTTTGTAGTTGGGGTAGCCGATCGCTCTCGGATCGCAGTTCGATGAGAAAATCAGGACATAGGGGTGGAAAGCGTTTTTTGTCTTGGGGAGATAAGGCTTCCCAGCGATCGCGTTTTACCCAGGATACATCAGGGGATCTTTTTGCGCCGTTGGGTAAGCGAAATATAGTTGAGGAGTCAAAAACGTAGCCGAGATTAGTTTGACGATTCCAGATAATGATATCGCCAATTAAGCTAGCATTTCTAATCCCACTTTCTCCACCTGTTGGGGACATGATAATTAATTCTCCTTCAGCCGATAGTTCCATCCGCCACTCTTCGTTAGCGACGCAAAGGTAATAAAATTGCTCGTCGGTAAGCGCGACGGTATCGGGTACGTTGAGGGTAACAGTTTCCATTGTTCAAATTTGGCTTTTGCGGTGATGAGATTATTGTAGGATTTTAGTCTTGTCGCTGGCGACTGGCATACTGGAAATTAGACGGTTAAGCGATCGCTACGCTCAATAATTTTGTTAAATAATTTTTCTTAAACTTAACAAGATAACCTTCGGTGAGTTTATTGATGCTTCCTCATCTATCCTAATTGCAATCGCTAATTTACATCATCCCTGCTGATTGTAATGCCATCTCCAACAAATTTTCTTGGGCGCTATCAGCTTTATCATCTGCGGGTGGCTTTCTTTGGATATAACTACCATCAGCTTGTAATTCCCAAGCTTGACGATTATCGGAAAGCATAACCCCTAAAATTTCTTGCAAATCTTTAGTAATTTCGGAATCTTCTATAGGAGTAACTGCTTCTACTCGACGATCTAAATTACGCGGCATCCAGTCGGCGCTACCGATATAAACTTCTTCATTACCACCGTTTTGAAAGTAATAAATCCGGGAATGTTCTAATAAACGACCAATAATACTAACTACCCGAATATTTTCACTAACTTTTTCAACTCCGGGACGCAAACAGCAAATTCCTCGAACAATTAAATCAATTTTTACACCTACTTGAGAGGCTTCATAAAGAGTAGCAATAATTTTCTGGTCTACTAAAGAATTCATTTTAGCAACAATGCGACCTTTACTGCCGTATTCCATCTCGCGGCGAATCATGGCGGTCATGCGATCGCGTAAACTTACAGGTGAGACTAACAGTTTGCGATAGGATCTTTGTCGTGAATAACCTGTTAAATAATTAAACAAGTCGGTTAAATCTGCACCTAAATCCTCGCGACAGCTTAAAATTCCTAAATCTGTATAAATTTTCGCTGTTTTGGGATTATAATTTCCGGTTCCGATATGAACATAGCGGCGAATTTCACTTCCTTCTTGACGCACAACTAAAGTTACTTTCGTATGGGTTTTTAAGCCAACTAAACCATAAACTACGTGAACGCCAGCTTGTTCTAAAGTTCGCGCCCAAACAATATTATTTTCTTCGTCAAAACGGGCTTTTAATTCAACTAAAACTGCTACTTGTTTACCATTTTCAGCAGCAGAAATTAAAGCTTTGACAATTGGTGAATCTCCCGATGTTCGATACAAGGTCATTTTGATAGCTAAAACATGGGGATCGTGGGCTGCTTGGGTGATAAAATGTTGTACTGTTCGCGAAAAAGAATGATAGGGATGATGAACGAGTAAATCTTTATGTCTGATGACTTCAAAAAAGTCTTCTCCCTGTTCTAATTCGGGTTTATTATTACTCAAACTAGCATCATTAAACCGTTGCAATCTTAAGGGAACAGCTTGAATTAAAGACGGGTATTTGAGTTGGGGAAGAGGTAAATCCATAAAGGACATTAAATCTCCTAAACCCAACAAACCATCAATGTCATAAACATCAATTTCTTCTAAACCCATTTCCCGCATTAACATCGAACGCACGTTTTCTGGTGTCGAACTTTGAATTTCCATGCGTACTGCGGAACCGCCGATTCTCCGTTTGCGTAATTCTTGTTCGATCGCTAACATTAAATCGTCAGCTTCATCTTCTTCTACAGCTAAATCAGCATTGCGAACGATCCGGAAAGCATAATATTCTTGAACATTCATTCCGGGAAATAAAGATTCTAAATTATGTGCAATTACTTGTTCTAAAGGAACTGCTGTCCAAATGGAAAAATTGCCTTTTGGTTGCTTGCGTAATTCTGGCGGGAGAGCTACAAAGCGAGGTAAAACTTTCGGGACTTTGATCCGAGCAAATAAGTCTTCTTCTCGGTTTGGTTCTTTGACAACTACTGCTAAATTAAGACTTAAATTAGAAATATAAGGAAACGGGTGCGAAGGGTCAACTGCTAAAGGTGTGAGAACCGGAAAAATCTGTTTTTCAAAAATGTCTTGTAAGTAACTACGTTGTTCGGAATTGAGGTCTACATAATTAATTAAATGTACTCCTGCTTCAGCTAATTTAGGTCTTAAAGCTTGCTCAAAATGTTCGTCTTGTTGTTGTACCATTGGACGCAAGCGAGAGGCGATCGCTTCGAGTTGTTCGGTGGGTGTGCGACCATCGGGAGTTAGTTTACTTACACCTGCGGCTACTTGCTGCTTTAAACCTGCAACTCTCACCATAAAAAATTCGTCCAAGTTAGAGCTAAAAATTGCCATAAATTTGAGTCGCTCTAACAGGGGGGTGCGATCGTCGAGAGCTTCATGCAAAACGCGATCGTTAAATTCCAGCCAACTAACTTCGCGGTTAAAGTAATATTCTGGATCGTTGAGATTTATCTCTGTCGCTGTAGTTGTTTTCGACTTTGCCATGATTTTCTGAAAGCTCTCGTCATCTAACCCTTTACCAGAAAGAATTTTACCATTTTCTTTACCGGGTAGGATTAATTATAATCAGAAAATCCGAGCAGGCAGCGATCGCTACAGATACTCTCTTCCAAATATGGATTTTTGGGGAGAATATGCTGGACTACTCAAGACACTAACTAGTAAGATTGAGTTCTTCAAAGATCAACTCATCTTAACTATCTTTTAATCAAGATAAATATTGCTACGGCTAAAACAAAATAACCAAAACCTTTTTCTAAATCTTTAGCCTGGATAAATTTAGTTAAATAGGCTCCCAATAAAATCCCTACACTAGCAACAGCACTAAAAGATATTAGTAAATTCCAATATATTTCTACATGACCAAAATATCCAGCAAATCCGGTAACTGCTTTCAGAGCTAAAATAATCAAAGATGTACCGATCGCTTCTTTCATGGGAGTATTTCCTAGTAATACTAGCGCTGGGATTACTAAAAAACCACCACCAATACCGACAAATCCGGTGAGCATTCCTACTCCTAAGCCTTCCACGGCGATAAATAGCCATTGATAGCGATCGCTGTGTTTTTTATCTTCATATTTTACTTCGCCCAACTTGTCAAATTTGTCGAGTTTCTTAGAGCTTTTGCGAATCATAGAAATAGATGCTATCAGCATCATTATTCCAAAGCAAATTAACTGAATATTTGGTGTAACAATCGGCAAAGATGCCACGCGAGCGCCTAAGTAAGCACCTAACATTGCCGTAGGAGAAAATAAGGCAGCAGTTCTCAAATTAACATTTTTTTGTCGCCAATGAGGAATGACTCCAACAAGGCTAACAGCACCAACAATAACTAACGTCATCGCAAAAGCTGATTTAGCTGGTATTTGCATCACATAAATTAATACTGGCGCTGCTAAAATCGAACCTCCACCACCTATTAAGCCTAGGCTAATGCCAATACAAGCTGCTAAAATGTGTCCGATAATCCAAGTCATTGTTTTGCTATTAACTCCGAAAATTTAGTTCGATTGCTTAAGCTGAAAATTAACTAAAAAATGCTCTTTAGAAATCAATATTTAATCGATACAACCCTAATTGATTAAGCTAATTTTTCAACATAATCCTCAATCAGTCATCAAAACCATTTTTGCGTTTTGTGGCTGAGATTTTTAGACAAAAAAATCCTCCTGAGAACGCCAATTTGTCCTCATGACTGAGATAGGATTGTCCGAACGGAAGAGGAAATAGGGAAAGTTGCTAAATGCTATCAAATGAGAGAAGTGATAATTTTTGACTTTATTTGCCAAAATTATCTAGCTTAAAATTGTTGGTTCCAAGGCATTTTTGCTAGCAATCTTGCCATTGCACAAATGTTGCTAATGCCTGCAAAAAGTAAACCAGAACCAACAAAGCCAGTTAAGAGGAGAAACCAGGGCGAAATTAATGACAGTAATGTGCCAGTTAAGATTAAACTTCCAGCAATAATTTGTACCTGGCGCATAATACTAATTGGGGCTTTTTTATTTATTTTTGTAAAATAACCCTGTTGCTTCCAAGCATTTAATCCTCCCTCTAAATGAGTTACTTCTTCAACGCCAGCCGCGAATAATTTTTGTGCTGCTTGTGAGGAACGATTTCCACTTTGGCAGTGCAAAACTAATTTTTTATTGTTAACTGGAATTGCTTGAGGCTCGAAAGTGGATAAGGGGATAAGAATTGAACCGGGGATGTGTTCGCGAGCGTGTTCGGAAGGTTCTCGAACATCAATTAAATTGACTCGATCGTTGTCTAGCAAAGTTTTGAGAGTAGCGGGATCGATGATTTTTAATCGGTCTTGGAGAATTTTTGCCATATCAATGTCGGGGAATGTTTACTCTGGAAAATCAATCAATAAATTGACAATCAAACCTAACAATTTTTGTTTCAATTTCAGTTACTGTCAGGAATTTAGGCAGCTACATTTCCACATTGTTGATTAGCTGGTACGGCTTCGGCTATTTTTTTAGGATCGGGAAGGTTAAGGTTATTCATTTGTTCGATAAAGCTAGCCCGATCTTTACCAACAAAGCGGGGATTTAATTGCTTTTCTTCGCCAATTGTAGAAACAGTATGTCCTCGGTAATCATGACCTGGATAGACTAAGGTTTCGTCTGGTAAGGTAAATAATTTTTGGGTAACATGGTCGTACATTAATCCGGAATTACCGCTTTGGAAATCGGTACGTCCACAACCACGAATAAATAAAGAGTCTCCAGTTAATACTCGGTCATTATTAATTAGGTAAGACATATGGCTGTCGGTATGTCCTAAAGTGGCGATCGCTTTAATCTCAATCTCTCCTAGTTGGTAAATTTCCTTGTCTTGAATAAAGCGGTTAGCGCAAGCTGCTTGGGCGTTTTCTGGGACGATTCCTTCGCAATCTGTGAGTGAGCGTAGTTTACCTGTTCCGGTAATATGATCGGCGTGAATGTGGGTTTCTAAGCAAGCTTTTAACTTTAACCCTAATTCTTGAATTAGTTTTAAGTCTCGCTCTACTTGCTCGATGACGGGATCGACTAAAATTGCTTCTTTGGTCTTTTCGTCGGCAATTAAATAAGTATAAGTGCTGGTTTCGTTGTCATATAATTGGCGGAAAAGCATATCTGTGGCTCCTTGTGGAAGATTGTTAATGGCTTTAGGGTATCTGCGATCGCCGGCTGGTTTTTAACTGTATGGTTATATAATAATATGAAACTTACAGATTTGACAAGACCAAGCAAAATTTTCTCAGAGAAAAAACTAGAGAGGATAACTTAAACGGGATAAAAGTCCTATAATGTAGCTTTTTCCCAGCTTTTTTTGATTAGACTGCTTTGTATTGAAATCTGATTGTCGTTGAATATACACCTAGTTTCAATTGCTTAACCTCTTAAGAGTTAATCCCCCCAGATTTATGAAATTTAGGGGGGAGAAAAAACTTAAGAAAAATGAGCCTAAATTTCATAAATGCTATTGTCAACTGACTGATTTATTAGTCTCTAGGTTCAATTTTTGCCATTCCCTCATGCCACCAGTAATATTAAAAACTTCTTCAAATCCTTCTTGAATGAGAAGCTTTGCCGCCACCGGACTCCGATGTGCTGTCAAACAAATAACCGCCAGGGGTTGTTCTTTAGATAAATCTCGAAACCATTGTGGTAAAAACCAGTTACGAAGCCCAGGAATTTTCCCGAACAAAATTCGCGGCAAACTAAGATTAACAGCATTAGGAGCGTGACTTGTGGCATACTCTAACTTACTGCGAACATCAATCAGCAAAGGTGGATTAGATAACTGCATAAATTCCAGGGGCGATAAATCGATCGCCTGAGATTTTAGTTCAGAAAAAGTAGATGTCATCAAAACCTCGTTTAATTGTTGCTTCACTAAATTCTAGCTACTTTGAGCCTGGAAATACTCTTGAACAAAGCTTGCTAAAGGACTGTTAGGTTTATTTTCTAATCCTAAAGCCTCCCATTGTTCGAGATATTGCTGTTCTGTCCAAGCTTGTTTTTCCGCGATAGTTAATAATGCCATCATTCCCGCTCGCAAACCAGATGCACATCGAATATAAATTGGTTGGGATGCAGAATCAACAGCTTGGATAAAGGTTTGCAATGTTTCTGGTTTTAAGTTTTTGGGGAAAACCGGGATACTGAGATAATCAAACCCAAGTTGAGTAACTTCTTCTGGATTAAGTTGGTTTCCTTCGGGAGGAGTACATAAATCAACAATTGTCCGGTAGCCTTGTTGGGCAATTTCGCTGAGTTTTTCGCGGGAATTAAGATTACCGATTGCTAGGGATTCGCTGACGCTTTGAAACATTTATTATCTCCTGTGAATTATCGAGCGATGTTTGGTTGTAAGGGTAATTGAAGATTAAGGATTGGCAGGGATTTAGTAACGTTTAGGTTGAGGTGGAACTTAGGCTTTAAACCCACCAAGGAGTTTTTCCGGTTCTGGGGTCAATTTCTGTCCAGGGAGAAATCCAAATCGCGTTTTCTCCCTGGACAGCAATCTGAACTAATTTGAGTGGTAAAGGTGCAGGTCCGCGTAAGACGGAACCATTAGCGTCATAAAGGGAACCATGACAGGGACATTGAAATTGTTGGTCGATTTCGTTCCAAGGAAAGGTGCAGCCTAAATGGGTGCAGTTGTTGACAATTCCTTTGCTGTCGAGGGTGCTATCTTGGGTTACGGTTAAGTAAGTGGGTTCGCCTGCTAATCCGGCGATTAAGGCACGGGTTCCTGGGGGTTCGGCTAAAATTTGAGAAGCGGGAATGGGATTTCCTAAGATATCTTTGGCGATCGTTGCTCCCCCTTCGCCAGTTTCTTTGGGGGGAATAAAGTATTTTGCTAGGGGATAAAGGATGCCTCCGGCAGTGGTGGCGACGACTGCTCCGGTGAGAAAGTTCAATAACTGCCGACGGGATAGAGAGGGACTTTCTAGGGGAAGGTTGTTTTCCATTTTTTTTCCTTGATTTTGAGTTAAACTTAGGTATTATTGGGGATTTTGCGATTTGTTGGTTCTGATACCTAGGAGGCGATAAATGCCACAAAATCCGATCGCGGCGCTGAAAATAAATAAAGCTGAAGCGATATCTAATCCGATTCCTAGGGCGGTGTCTCGATAAATATTTAAACCTGCGTAAAGCAGTGCTGCGGCTAAAATTAAACGCATGATTCGATCTAGGCTGCCAACATTCCTAAACATGATGATTCCTCTTGTTGATAGTTAAGAAAATTTTTCTGCCTCCGAAACTTCGCCGGATTGCACAATTGAGAGATGAAGGCTTGGCAATCTCGGAAACTGTTTCTCGGTGGAGGGTTTTTCGTGAACTTTTCTTAAGTATATTACTAAATAGTTAAATAGTCAAGCCAATATTTAACGGAATGAGTTGGAGAAAGCAGAGGAATTATCGAAGTCTTAGTCGAAACTTGCTCAAATCTGGCAGATTGCGCTGGATTGAGGTGGGTTTATGTGTTTTAGCGATCGCCCTCGAAGAGGAAGAAACCGTAACCCGATGCGATCGTGAAACGAGAAAAAATCTTCTTCGGTGAAAATACGCGAAAAGTTTTTTATGGAGGTAAGCGGATTTGAACCGCTGACTTCCTCAATGCCATTGAGGCGCTCTACCAACTGAGCTATACCCCCGCGTGCGCTTTTTTATCGCGCATTTGTCATTATCGCTTAAAATATATCCTTTTGTCAAGGTTTTAAAGTAAATTTTTAGTAAGGCAGTTGTGAAGTTTGGGTAAGATAACTCATACAGTTGCCCATGAGGAAGTAAACAACGAGCATTGCGGCGGCGGAGAGGGCGACTAAAGTGCCAGCCAGCATCAGAGAGAATTCTTGTTGATCGAAAGCCTCCTGCATCAGATGTAGGGACCAGGCGACTAAAGCTACGTCAAAAATTAGAATACCAATCAACATATTTTAAGAATCGTAACATTTGTTTCTATTCTAATACACATTACTATTCAGGTAGATGCCACATTTTTCGACTCGTGCATCTACCAGTTTTGTCTGTAGAAGGGAAATTACAGCGATCGCACTGGCACTTCTTTTTGACTCAGATAAGACTTAATTTCGGCAATGCTCAATTGCCCGTAATGTAGGAGGGAAGCCAAAAGTGCTGCCTCGGCTTTACCTGTAGTCAGTGCTTGATAAATGTGTTGAGTAGTTCCCGCACCTCCAGAAGCAATGACCGGAATTTCAACTTGTGAGGAGATCGCGCTAGTTAATTCTAGATCGTAACCTGCTTGAGTCCCGTCAGCATCCATACTGGTAACGAGAAGTTCCCCCGCGCCACGTTGCTCGACCTCTTTCGCCCATTTCAGAGCATCTAAACCAGTATTTTCTCTTCCACCGCGAACATAAACATCCCAGCCAGGATTACTTGGATTAGCTCGCCTTTTCGCGTCGATAGCCACCACAATACATTGTTGCCCAAAGCGATCGCTAGCACTATTGACAAAATCAGGATTTCGTACTGCTGCCGAATTGATACTAACTTTGTCTGCACCCGCTCTTAACAAATTTTTAATATTTTCTAAGTTTTGAATTCCTCCCCCCACAGTTAGAGGAATAAATACTTGTTCAGCAGTACGGTAAACTACATCAAGAATAATATCTCGGTCTTCGTGAGTGGCGGTGATATCGAGAAAGACCAACTCATCAGCACCCGCTTCATTATAAGCTCGTGCTAATTCCACTGGATCGCCAGCATCTTGAAGATTAACAAAATTGACTCCCTTGACAACTCGTCCAGCATTAACATCCAGACAAGGTAAAATTCGTTTGGCTAACATAACAGGTTAAAGATAAGAGGTTGATTTATGAAGATTGAAAGACTAAAAGATAACTAACAAGTCAATCTTGAATTTTTGATCGCTAAATTTGCATCTAACGCCAAACTATAATTTACCCCAAAGTTGGCGGTTGTGATGCCTAGAGTAGTAAAAAATCCCTCAAACTGCCAAGATGTTATTTTGGGCAAGAGTATACAGACTTCCTAGTCTAAGATATAAAATTGACCCTAGAGCTAAGATCGAAAAAGCTGATGGCAATTAAAAGAACCTCTGAACAACAGGGTAAACTAATCTCGCGACGCACAGTTAAACCAGAAGAAAAAAAACAGTCTCCCCCAAAGAAAAAACCGCCAGAAAGAGATCGTATCCTGGAAGCGACAGCCGGAGTAGAGGAAACTGATAGTAACGAAGAAAAAATTCGACCTCAGCGTCTCGCCGATTATATCGGACAAAAGGATTTAAAAGAAGTTTTGCAGATTGCGATTCAAGCCGCTAAAGGAAGAAATGAGGCAATGGATCACTTGTTGCTGTATGGTCCCCCTGGATTAGGAAAAACCACAATGGCGACGATTTTAGCTACAGAAATGGGCGTTAATTGTAAAATTACTGCCGCCCCCGCGTTAGAACGTCCGAGGGATATTGTGGGGATTTTAGTTAGTCTTAATCCTGGAGATATACTATTTATCGATGAAATTCATCGCTTAACAAGGATGAGCGAAGAATTACTTTATCCAGCGATGGAAGATTGCCGTTTAGATATTACCATCGGCAAAGGACAAACAGCCAAAACTCGTAGTTTACCCTTACCCAAGTTTACCTTAGTCGGTGCAACTACTCGCGTCGGCTCGTTAACTGCACCATTACGCGATCGCTTCGGGATGATTCAAAGATTGCGTTTCTATGAAATTGACGAATTAACCCAAATAGTCTTGCGTAGCGCCGAAATTCTCCAAACCGCCGTAACTGAGTCAGGAGGACAAGAAATCGCCCGTCGCGCTAGGGGAACACCGAGAATCGCTAATCGCTTGCTGAGGCGTGTCAGAGACTATGCTCAAGTGAAAAAACAGGATACAATTACCCAAGAAGTAGCAGCCGAAGCCTTAGAATTGTATAACGTCGATCGTAACGGCTTAGATTGGACAGATCGACTGGTTTTAAGCGTAATGATCGAACAATTTAAAGGAAGACCAGTTGGGTTAGAAGCGATCGCCGCAGCTACGGGAGAAGATGCAAAAACTATTGAAGAAGTTTACGAACCATACTTACTGCAAATCGGCTATTTAAACCGTACAGCAAGAGGTCGCATTCCCACGGAAGCAGCGAAAAAGCATCTCGGCTACAATTAATTGGGAATAATTAACTTTCTTCTTCAATCGAGTCTAACCAATTAGTTAAATCAGTCAAAGCAGTAAAATCTAATAACGCTTCAGCTAATTCTTCCAACTGAGAAAGAGACAATTGCTCAATTTGCGCTTCTAACTCAGATTCAATCGTACCAAAACGTCGTAAGATTAGGCGCATAACTAAGGAACGAGCTTCTTGTTGAAGACTTTCACTTCGTCCTTGTTGAAGACCCTGTTGAAGACCTTCTCGCAGTATCCTTTGATAAATAACTGACTCGCGCATAATGTCATCGGTGAATAATTGAGCAATCAAACTTTCTTCAAAACGCAAACCAGCCAGAAATTAGCCGAAGACAAAGAAAATTAACTTTGTTGTTCAATCGAGTCTAACCAATTAGTTAAATCAGTCAAAGCAGTAAAATCTAATAACGCTTCAGCCAATTCTTCCAACTGAGAAAGAGACAATTGCTCAATTTGCGCTTCTAACTCAGATTCAATCGTACCAAAACGTCGTAAGATTAGGCGCATAACTAAGGAACGAGCTTCTTGTTGAAGACCTTCAGTTCGACCTTGTTGAAGACCTTCATTTCGTCCTTCTCGGAGTATCCTTTGATAAATAACTGACTCGCGCATAATGTCATCTGTGAATAATTGAGCAATCAAACTTTCTTCAAAAGACAAACCAACCAGAAATTAGCCGAAAACAAAGAAAATTAACTTTGTTGTTCAATCGAGTCTAACCAATTAGTTAAATCAGTCAAAGCAGTAAAATCTAATAACGCTTCAGCTAATTCTTCCAACTGAGAAAGAGACAATTGCTCAATTTGCGCTTCTAACTCAGATTCAATCGTACCAAAACGTCGTAAGATTAGGCGCATAACTAAGGAACGAGCTTCTTGTTGAAGACCTTCAGTTCGACCTTGTTGAAGACCTTCATTTCGTCCTTCTCGGAGTATCCTTTGATAAATAACTGACTCGCGCATAATGTCATCTGTGAATAATTGAGCGATCGCACTTTCTTCAAAACGCAAACCAGCCAGAAATTAGCCGAAAACAAAGAAAATTAACTTTGTTGTTCAATCGAGTCTAACCAATTAGTTAAATCAGTCAAAGCAGTAAAATCTAATAACGCTTCAGCTAATTCTTCCAACTGAGAAAGAGACAATTGCTCAATTTGCGCTTCTAACTCAGGTTCAATCTTACCAAAACGTCTTCTCAACTGGCGCATAACTAAGGAACGAGCTTCTTGTTGAAGACCTTGTTGAAGACCTTCAGTTCGTCCTTCTCGGAGTATCCTTTGATAAATAACTGACTCGCGCATAATGTCATCTGTGAATAATTGAGCAATCAAAGTTTCTTCAAAACGCAAACCAGCCAGAATTTCGACACAAGCGGAAATATTCTGCTGTCGTGTTGATTCTTCAATAGTAGCGACTCGTTGAGCGATTTGGGCTAACAAATTTTCTGGAGAGTCGCTGCGAGTTAAAGTTGCTAGGGGTAACAAACCAGGGTTAGCAAGAAATAAGGCTGGATCTTGCTGCCAAAGACGGATGACGCGATAACGATGATAAGTGTTAGTATCCTCGTAGCGGTCAATGTATGCTAGTTCCGAAGTTGTTTCCTGTAAAAAGATTACCACTTGCGCGATCGCACAACCATATTGTCGCTTCAGCCGGACATAATAGTCCAGCATTCTTAACGGTATGGGTGGACTTGAGTAAGGTAGAGTTTGAAACTCCACTTGGAGAATTAAATTACCCGCTTGCAAGAAAGTTAGGGAGTCAGCCAGAATTGGTTCGATGCTTAACTCAGTTTTGAGAACTTCTACATTCTCAACTTCTCTTCCCAGTAACCAACGCACAAAGTCTTCTGGGTAATTTTCAGCGAGATATTTACAAGCGTTGTCGTAAGTCAAATTATCCTCAACAAGAGATTATGGAGGATAGTATAACTAGATTCGGGAAAAAAGGCGATCGCTACGGCTACCATGTTAATCACGTATTTCTCTCAATACTCTAACTACTCGATTCACCTTACTAAAGGGATAACCAAAACCAGTTAGTTAAAGTAAAATTTTAACTACAGAATAGTTAAATCTAAATGCCAGCAAAAGACATTTATCACGATATAGTCAAGAATGCTCTAATCAAAGATGGATGGACAGTTACCGACGATCCATTAAGGTTAAAATGGGGATTAAGAGAACTTTTTGTAGATTTAGGGTTAACAAAGTTAATCTCTGCTCAAAAAGCTAATCAAACAATTGCTGTAGAAATTAAAAGTTTTACTAATCCCTCTCCTATTGCCGATTTAGAACAGGCATTAGGGCAATATCTGATTTATCAGGCTATTCTAGAAGAAACCAAACCAGAATATTTTCTGTACTTGGCAATTCGTCAAGTAACTTACGGAGCCATATTTTCTGAACCAATTGGTAATTTACTTATTCAGAAGTACCAAATAAATTTACTTATTTTTGATGCAAAAAAAGCGGAGATAGTGCGATGGATAACTTAGACAATTACCGAAATATAATTCAAAACAAGCTCAAAGAATATACAGAAATACCTTATGCTTATGGCGATTTACGCTGTCGTTTAATTGTCAGTGATGACCAAAACAATTTTTTATTGATTACCCAAGGCTGGGAAGATGATTTGCACGTTCATGGTTGTTTAGTGCATCTGGAAATCATTCAAGATAAAATTTGGATTCATCGAGATGGAATAGAAGATGGTATCGCTAACGAGTTGGTAGCAGCAGGAATTCCTAAAAGCCAAATTGTTTTAGGCTTTCATCCTCCCGATGTTCGTCCGTTTACTGAATTTGCAGTGAGTTAAAATTTTTTCAAATGAAAACACTATATCTGAGTTTGCCAATTGCATTGCGCTGATTCTCTAGCACAGGGGCAATAATAGGTATTGATAACTAGGTAACGAAAATAAACGATGATACGTTGGATTTTAAGTCTGCTGTGTGTGCTGTTAATATTTTCCTCCACTGTGCCTGCTTGGGCGCAGGATATCCAAGCGCCAGAATTTACGGAGGAGTTGTTACAACAGGGGGATGAAATTGCGAGAAAGGCTTTTGAGGCTACGGATAGAGGCGATTTTGCTGAGGCTGAGGAATATTGGACGCAAATAATTGAGATGTTTCCGACAAATCCTGCTGCTTGGAGTAATCGGGCGATTTTACGTCTGAGTCAGAATAAAATAGATTCGGCGCTAACTGATTTGAATGAGGCGATCGCGCTTGCTCCTAATGCTGCCGATCCTTATCTTAACCGTGGTATTGTCTATGAGGCAAAAAAAGAGTGGCAAAAGGCGATCGCGGATTACAATCGAGTCTTAGCGATCGATCCTGATGATGCTTTGGCTTACAATAATCGTGGTAATGCTAAGGCAGGACAGCAAGATTGGGAAGAGGCGATCGCAGATTACCAAAAAGCGGCGGATCTTGACCCTAATTTTGCTTTCGCCCGCGCTAATTATGCTCTCGCTCTCTATCAAACTGGTAAAGTAAAAGAAGCGGAGCGAACTATCCGCAATCTTGTTCGCAAATATCCCATGTTTCCTGATATGCGTGCTGCTCTTACTGCTATTCTTTGGGAACAAGGTCAACAAGGAGAAGCGGAAAGTAATTGGGTTGCGGCTGTTGGAATTGATAACCGCTATCAAGACTTAAATTGGGTGAAAAATACTCGCCGTTGGCCCCCCCTGATGGTAACTGCTTTAGAGAAGTTTCTCAAGATAGATTGAATTATATCACTCGTTGTTTAAATACTTACAATTTAGCCCGCGTAGGCGGGCTTTGTTCGTGTAGCCTATCCTTTAGTCGTCGGGTACTAAAAATTAATTTCCTCATCAAACAAAATGAGATTATACCGTTTTGCTAAATGAATGCTACAGATACATACTCTGTAGAGACGTTGCATGCAACGTCTCTACACAATTTCATGTAGCGTAAATAAAGCAAATTGGTATTATTTGGTCATCGCAAATGGTATTATTACTCGCCAAAAATGCTATTATTGGTTATGTAAAATGTAATTATTTTTCGTCGAAAATAGGATTATTTTTCATCAAAAATGGTATTATTGGTCATCCTGAGCGAAGCGAAGAATCTCCATAGATCCTTCGCTTCGCTCAGGATGACATTGGAAATGAATTTTCGCTCAGGATGACATGAGGAAATGAATTTTCGTTCAGGATGACATGGGGAAATGAATTTTCGCTCACGATGACATTGAGCAATAGATAGATTGATTACTCACGATGACATCGAGAAATAGATAGATTGATTACTCAGAATGATATTGGAAATCAATTTTCGCTCAAGATGACATTGAAAAAAGTATTGATTTTTCAGAATGACATTGATAAAAGAATCTAGATTTATCGATCCTTAATCAACTGCTGAATTAACTCTGGTGTTAATTGTTCGACATTATTTATAACCGTAACTGCACCAGCTTGCTTTAATTTTGTTCGATAAGCTTCTTGACGCTCATTGTTTTCTTGAACGTGAGGAGGTAAAACACCAACTCCAAGCCAATTTCTCTCTGGTACAAGATTTTTTGCCTTGACAACTGTGTACATATCTGCAACAGTATCACCAACATAAATTACTGGATTATTGTTGTCTGAATCTAACTGAGCGACTGTAGCTAATAATCCTGTAGGATCGGGTTTTCCTGGTGCATCTTCCATTGCAATTAAAACAGGTTTTTCTAGTCTGAGACGCTTGACTAAAACGTATTCAGCGCTTCCTCTGGTTGCACCGCTAAAAAAGCCCCAGCTAATCTGATTTGCGGTCAAATTTTCTAGATATTTTCCTTGCAATAATAGCGGTTCTGTGGTAATGTAACCGTTCCAATTTTCCGGGTCTGTACCGCGATAACGAGATTGGAAAAAAGCTACTAAGGTATCGTAATCTAATTGTAGGCGATCGCGCCCTTGACCAATAGACTCAAAATAACGAAAGACCAATTCTTGAGAGCCTTCCCAATCATTATTCCAGATTCCTTCCGATTTTAGCGAATCGATGTCTGCTTGACTTGGACGATAAGCACCATTAGTAAAATGCTCCACCGTATCAGCTAAAGCTCGTCGATAAGAGCCAGCGACATCGCGAATTACCCCATCAATATCAAAAATAACTATAGCACTCATCACAAAACCAAGAATAAGAATAAAGACTCAACTAAATTAGTTGAGTGAGGTAGAATAAAGTGTTGTCAAGTTTTCTTTTTTCCATTTTCTATGAACGTAACAAAGCCAATGGAGGTGTCATTGGAATCAAGGTTTGTATTAAAGATTCTTTGGTTAGACAAAGATGTAGCGATCGCAGTAGACCAAATCGTCGGTAAAGGTACTAGCCCTTTAACTCCTTATTATTTTTGGCCCCGGAATGATGCTTGGGAACAGCTAAAATCTGAACTCGAAGCAAAAAGCTGGATTTCTGAAACTGAGCGCATTGAACTACTCAACAAAGCTACAGAAATCATCAACTACTGGCAAGAGGAAGGTAGAAGAGTTCCTTGGAATCAAGCTCAAGATAAGTTCCCAGAAGTAATCTTTACTGGCAGTAATTAAACATAATGAGCAATTTTTGCTCACAAAAGGCTAGTTTAATTTGTTTGCCGATGAACGCAGAGCGGGGCAGATTAGCAATTCTGCCCCAATTTGTTTTTTTTTGCCTGCTGGCATTAAACCATACCGCCCGCAGCTTGAAAGCGAGCGCGAGCGCGTTTGAGGGCTTGAGTTGCCTGAATTTTTTCTTGACGATTATTACTATTTTCTGCTTGATTCAGCCGTTCTTGAGCTTGATTGTAAGCGCTACCAGCAGTGTCTTTGTCAATTTGGTCGCCTCTT
The DNA here is from genome assembly GCF_020144665.1 of Oscillatoria salina IIICB1. Taxonomy (NCBI): domain Bacteria; kingdom Bacillati; phylum Cyanobacteriota; class Cyanophyceae; order Oscillatoriales; family Oscillatoriaceae; genus Oscillatoria; species Oscillatoria salina. Next base: position 29,259 of record NZ_JAAHBQ010000025.1, read on the forward strand.
TCAGCACCATTGACCAAAATAGTTACTTCATCATTTTCTACTTCAGCGAAACCGCCCATTAGCGCGATCGCTACCCAATCTTTCCCGGGACGAACTCGCATCACGCCAATATCTAAGGCGCTTAACAAAGGAGCGTGACCAGTAAGAATACCTAATTGTCCGGTGGTGGAAGGCAAAATTACTTCGTCAGCATCGGAGTCCCAGACTGTACGGTCCGGAGAAAGTACGCGCACGTTTAAAGCCATTGTTGTTGCTTAGTTCTCAGTTGTTAATTTTTACGCTTGCAGGGGCGCAAGTTACTGCACCCCAAGGAATTAGCTATTAGCTAGACTTCATTTTTTCAGCTTTGGCGATCGCCTGGTCAATGTTACCAACCAGATAGAACGCTTGTTCGGGCAGATCGTCTAATTCTCCCTTGAGAATCATTTGGAAGCCTTTAATTGTTTCTTCCAAGCTGACATACTCACCAGGAGAACCTGTAAATACTTCCGCTACGAAGAAAGGTTGAGATAAGAAACGCTCAATTTTCCGGGCGCGATCTACAGTTCGGCGATCGTCTTCAGACAATTCATCTAAACCTAAGATGGCGATGATGTCTTGCAATTCTTTATAACGCTGTAAAGTTGCTTGTACCGCGCGGGCTGTTTCGTAGTGTTCGTCACTAACGATTCCCGGCTGTAACATCGTAGACTTAGAATCTAGAGGGTCTACCGCCGGATAAATACCTTTCGATGCCAATCCACGAGATAATACCGTGGTTCCATCCAAGTGAGCAAAGGTAGTTGCTGGTGCGGGGTCAGTTAAGTCATCCGCAGGTACATAAACCGCTTGAATAGAAGTGATCGAACCTTCTTTAGTCGAAGTGATGCGCTCTTGTAAGTCACCCACGTCAGTACCGAGAGTAGGCTGATATCCTACCGCAGAAGGCATCCTTCCGAGTAGCGCTGATACCTCAGAACCAGCTTGAACGAAACGGAAGATATTATCAATAAACAACAATACGTCTTGCTTGTTGACATCACGGAAATATTCCGCCATTGTCAAAGCAGACAAACCTACCCGCATTCTCGCACCAGGTGGTTCGTTCATCTGACCGTAGACCAAGGCAATCTTCGACTCGTTTAAGTTGTCTTTGTTGATTACATTGGATTCGATCATTTCATTGTAGAGGTCGTTACCCTCGCGGGTACGTTCGCCCACACCGCCAAACACAGATACACCACCGTGTTTCGTAGCGATGTTGTTGATCAATTCCATCATGATTACGGTTTTGCCAACACCCGCACCACCAAACAAACCGATTTTGCCGCCGCGTCGATAAGGTGTCAACAAGTCGATTACTTTGATACCTGTTTCAAAAACTTGTGGTTTGGTTTCCAGGTCAGTTAGTTTGGGTGCAGGGCGGTGAATGGGGAAACTTTCTTCGGCTTCTACTGGACCTTTGTTGTCTACAGGTTCGCCTAAAACGTTAAAAATGCGACCTAAAGTAGCTTTACCTACGGGAACGCTAATCGGTCTGCCCAGGTCAGCAACTTCCATCCCGCGTACTAACCCGTCTGTACCACTCATGGCGACGGAACGTACTTGGTTATCGCCGAGTAGCTGCTGCACTTCACAAGTTACAGCTACGTCTTGTCCGGCTTCGTTTTTACCTTCGATTCTTAAGGCGTTGTAAATTTGCGGCATTTTGCCAGTGGGAAATTCGACATCGACCACAGGACCGATGACTTGGGTGATTCTGCCAGCGTTTGTTTTTTCTGTTGTCGCTACCATATTGGGTGTTTATTTGGTGGTTAGCTTGCGATAGTGGCGCTTTGATCCCGATCGCCCTAAAGGAGATCGAGGACAAAAGCGCAATCTTTTAATTTAATTTAAAGATTGCCATCTTACAGATTAACATTGAAGGCGATCGCTGAAAATCCTTTATTTGCTTGACTCACTCGCTCAGGTGGTTTTACCTGACAAGCTCCTGGCGATCGCTTTATTCTTTATCATAAGTTGCGTTTCTTGTCAATTTGTTACGCGATGGCTACGCCGACCTCGCCGTACGCTCATTTTGCCTTACCGATCGAGCTTAAATATCCGCGAATCAAGAACAAATCACGATTGTTTACAATCTATTTACAGAGGTTTACCAAGATTTTTAATAAAGATTTAATTTTTTTGACAACTCCACCCAAATAGGGCTTATCCTCCTATTGTAGGAAGAGGCAGAAGTATTTTATTTTTGCTCCGATAACTTTGAAGTAGTTTTTTACGAATATGGTTCCTAACTTAATTCGCTCTCTGTTAGTATCTAGCTTAATCAGCTTTGCCGCTCCTATTTTTTCCATTGGAACTATCTTAGCTGTATTATCTCTGATTGGTTACGTTCCAGGTTTAGAGCTAGTCGGGAAGACTGCGGCTGAGGGAGTCGTCGATTTTCTCACTGTCTTCGGTAGCGGCTGCGCTTGGAATGGGATTGTGACGATCGCTTTTTGTTGTGCTTTAGTTGGAGGTTTATTCGATCTCTCTACTTTCTATCGCTATCAACACTTAGGTAGTGAATAGCATAAAAAAGTTATTTTGTCAAGAAGGTTAAAGTTAGATTTAGGTAAAATCAAGGGCTAGGGGCAGCAAATACAGGAAATTTTGCCACCCCCAATCGAGGCTAACTAGCCAGCGAAACCTAAGAAGACAATGGCGATCGCGCCCACTAAGGCAAAAATAGTCAGCACCTTACCAGCATTAGGGCTTCCCTTCCAAGAATAATTTTTGTTATCCATAATTAGTTTACTGTTCTTAACACTTCCACACTTATTGTTACATTTTCTGACGTAGATGCAAAGCTATCAGAAGATAGATAATCAATTGTGTTTCCCAGTTTTCTACCCAAATCAGTCAAACAGCTAAAAGAGTCAAGTGCGATCGATTTAGCGAAAAAAATCAAGCAAAGTCTAAATCTTGACTCCTCTGCATCCCCAACCAATAGCCACAGCTTATATTCAAGAGAGAATTAAACACTTGGTTTCTCAAATTGGTAACTAAATACTTTATATTTTTCCCCATAAAGCTAATCCACCTCCGCGTCCTCTCGCCGCAATTAGGCGATCGCTAGTGATAAAATAGGCAAAAAATGCTTGCTTGGCAATCTTGTCTTGCAAAAATCTGGCTTCAGCTTCTTTACCACCACGAATATAGCCATCATAGAAAGTTATACCAAATAATTTTACTTTCATTTGGGTAAAATCGAAAGCAAGAATATTTTTCGGAGATAAAAATTTAACGGGACCTTGGAGAGAAAGTTCTAAACCGCTAAACTGAACCGTATTTTCGACTTTTCCTGCTGTAAATTTGTCTTGCGTTTGCGATTCATTTAGTTGGGAATAGGATAATTTAATGGTAAGCCAACTAGGAAGATAACGTCCCGAACCTAAAACAATTCCTGCACGTTGGCGTGTTTTTTTTGTACCTGTAATAAAGCATAATTTCCATGTCCCAATAAGTTGTTCGTAATTAGAGGAATGTCTTTCTTTTTTAGCAACTTTTTCTGCTTGTAAAAGGGCTTTAACTACATTGTTAGGATCGGGTTTATTGCGTTGACGTTTAGTTACTGAGTTAGCAGCTTCAATTAAAAGTTGATTATGATTCATTTTGAGTTTGTAATTAATACTTAGTGTTATTTGAGATCTTGTTGGTAGTCAGCGCTAAAGTGCTGTGATAATGAGGACTAAAGTCCTCACTACTAACTAACATTGTTGGTAGTCAGCGCTAAAGCGCTGTGATAATGAGGACTAAAGTCCTCACTACTAACTAACATTGTTGGTAGTCAGCGCTAAAGTGCTGTGATAATGAGGACTAAAGTCCTCACTACTAACTAACATTGTTTGTAGTCAGCGCTTTAGCACTGTGATAATGAGGACTAAAGTCCTCACTACTAACTAACATTGTTTGTAGTCAGCGCTTTAGCACTGTGATAATGAGGACTAAAGTCCTCACTACTAACTAACATTGTTGGTAGTCAGCGCTAAAGTGCTGTGATAATGAGGACTAAAGTCCTCACTACTAACTAACATTGTTGGTAGTCAGCGCTTTAGCGCTGTAATAATGAGGACTAAAGTCCTCACTACTAACTTGGGATTGAGAATTAAAGTCCTTACTATGATATGAATTAATTAGCTACTACTGACGGTGACAAACTAGCTATTACTTCCACTTCATACTCTTGCTCAAAAAATTCTTTTTTGTAAGCCAAATTCCATAATTCCAAAGCACAGTCATCATTAGGATCGTGGGGAACTAAACTAAGATGTAATTCTTTATTTTCGGGCTTATATTGACATTTTACTTGTTTGATTGCGCCAATTTGTCGGCGATCTAAAGCGACAGCTAAGCGTAAAATCGCACCAACTTGATTTACTAGGTGACGATATTGTTTGTTAGGTAAGTTTTTGTAGTTATCGTGCTTTTTCTTAGGTTTACTTTTGCGGTGGTAGCGGGCTAAATTAGCGATTACTTCAACTTCTGTTTCAGTAAAACCTAATAACTCGCCATTACGAATAAGATAATAGGAATGTTTGTGGTGTGCTGAGTGGGAAATATACAAACCACTATTGTGCAAAATTGCCGCTGACCAAAGTAATTCTCGTTCTTCGTTACCCCAGCAGTGTAAATCTCCTTGAATTTGGTCGAAAATACTTAAAGCAAAGTTAGCAACTTGGTTACTGTAATCGAAATTCACTTGATATTTATGAGCAAGTTTGTAGACGCTGCGCTGACGAACTTCGCTTTGATACATTAAGCGATTTTCGATTAAACCGTGAGTGAGCATCCAATCAACAATTATGCCTTCGCGCAAGGCTCGTTCGCAAATTGTTATTGATTCAAGCTCGAGCATTTTCATAGCTTCGAGCAAAATGATTGCACCCGGGACAATAATTTCGGCTCGTTTTTCTGACATACCTGGAACTTTGGCGCGATCGCTATAATTGAGAGCAGCTAGTTTCTTAACTATTGCTTCTAAGTCTTGACGGCTGAATTGATATGCGTGTAGGGGACTGGGTACCGTTCCGAGATATTCTTTCGCGTGAATTTCTGCTAAAGTTTCAATAGTTCCCGACGTTCCGACTAAGTGCAGTTTTTCACCACTGACAAGACGCGATCGCATTTCTTCCACAGGACGTTCTAACATTCCCCGCACGTATGCTTCTAAGTATTGCCTTTCTTTGTCGCTAATCGGATCGGTACTAATAAATTCTTGAGTTAAACGTACTGCACCAACTTTGGTACTGCTAAGAAAACGCGGTTCGTGACTATCTGCAAGGATTAATTCGGTTGAACCACCACCAATGTCAATAATAACGTGAGGATGGTTGTTAAATTCCATCCCCGATAAGACACCGAGATAAATTCGTCGGGCTTCTTCTTGACCAGAAATTAAGTTGACAAAAATCCCTAATTGTGAATAAACTGCTTCTAAAAATTCGCGACCATTGGGGGCTTCGCGAACTGCGGAAGTAGCTACAGCGACAATTTGTTCTGCATTGAAACTGATAGCTAAATCCTTACAGCGTTGCAAAGCAGCAAAAGCCCTTTTCTTCGCCTCTGGAGTCAGATTACCAGTTTTCGGCTCGCGATCGCCAAGTCGGACTGTATCTTTTTCTTTCGCAATAATCGTAAAAGCAGGTAAATTAGATTCGAGACGCACGACGACCATGTGAATTGAGTTCGTACCAATATCAATAGCCGCAAGAATACGTTCGCGATCGTTATCTAAATTAGCTAAATTTGCTGGATCTGTTTTAACTTGAGAGAGAGAATTAACCATATTGCCTGTTACACTCGAAATTGCTACCTCAGCCTGCTTTATCAAAGATATAACTTAAACGGATTATTATTAAATTCACTGACAAAAAAAAGATGGTCAACGCGGTTCAACCAGAACAAATACCTACTTGGCTCAAAATTATTAAGCTACTGCGGTGGGATAAACCAGCAGGAAGACTAATTCTCATGATTCCTGCATTATGGGCGGTATTTTTAGCTGCTGAGGGCAAACCGCCATTACCATTAGTAGGAGTAATCATTTTAGGAACTTTAGCCACCTCAGCCGCAGGTTGTGTAATTAATGACTTGTGGGATCGTAACATCGATCCGCAAGTAGAAAGAACCCGATCGCGTCCTCTGGCTGCTCGCGCTCTTTCGCTTAAAGTAGGAATAATTGTCGCGATCGCTGCGCTAATCTGTGCCGCGATTTTAGCTTTTTATCTCAACTGGTTTAGTTTCTTCCTCTGCTGTCTTGCAGTACCAGTAATTGTTTGTTATCCTCTCGCCAAGCGGATTTTTCCCATTCCCCAACTCGTTTTAGCGATCGCCTGGGGTTTCGCCGTTTTAATTAGTTGGAGTGCCGTTACAGGCAATCTTACCACCTCAACTTGGCTACTTTGGGCAGCAACCGTCAGTTGGACATTAGGCTTTGATACCGTTTATGCAATGAGCGATCGTGAAGACGACCGCAAAATTGGCGTTCGCTCCAGCGCCCTATTTTTCGGCGATTACGCGGCTGATGCCGTCGGAGTCTTTTTTGCTGCCACAGTTGCTTTTCTTGCCTATCTCGGCGTTATTAGTAGCTTGGGAATTGGTTTTTGGCTAGCTTGGGGTATCGCAGTTGTAGGTTGGATTTGGCAATACACTCGCTTACGCTTACCCGAAGTCCCCAAACCAGTTTACGCCGCAATCTTTCGCGAAAATGTCTGGCTTGGCTTTATTGTACTCGCCGGAATCGTTACTGGTTCGCTTATTAGGTAGTTGGTGATTGGGGATTGGGGATTAGGGATTGGGGATTAGGGATTAGGGATTAGGGATTAGGGATTAGGGATTAGGGATTAGGGATTGGGGATTAGGGATTAGGGATTAGGGATTAGGGATTAGGGATTGGGGATTAGGGATTAGGGATTAGGGATTAGGGAGACAAGGAGTATAAACTGATAACTGATAACTGATAACTGTTCACTGAACCCAGTCACCAGTCACCAGTCCCCAGTCACCAGTCCCCAGTCACCAGTCCCCAGTCACCAGTCCCCAGTCACCAGTCCCCAGTCACCAGTCCCCAGTCCCCAGTCCCCAGTCCCTAGTCACCAGTCCCTAATAAGTAAATTTGCTTAAGTCTCAACGTAGATGACAAAAAAGGAAAATTCTAACTAAGATTTCCTCGAAAGACAGTCAGACAGGGAAGGAGAACAATCAACGAGCGACCGGATAAAATAAAGAAAGCCTCTAAATTTTGCCAGTGGGGATGCGTGGGTATCAAATCATCACAAACAAATGTACAAATGCCAAAAATGTTGAAAGCATTGCAAAAACGCTATCAACAACGTTGGCGACCCCGACATCTTCTGGTAATGTTAGCGATCGGAGGAACGACGATCGCTGTAAGTACGATCGCTATGATTAGCTACGGTGTTGTCCGCAGTTTGATTCTGGAAATATTACGAGATGATGCCTTATCCCAAGTAAAACAAGAAGTAACAGAAATTGATGGTTGGTTGGCAACTCGGAAGGCGGAAATCAAAACCCTTGCTAATTCTCCGATTATTCGCACTGCAAACTGGACAACAGTTGAACCTTATTTACAATCAGAGCAAGAAAGATTACAAAATGATTTTCGTTCGCTTTCCTTAGTAAAACCGAATGGCAATTTTTTTAGCACTAATGGCGGACGAGGTAATATAAAAGACCGCAAACATTTTCAAGTTGGGATGACAGGAAAAACTCACATTTCCGATCCCATCCACACTCGTGTAGGTAACGATCCTGTAGTAGTAGTAACAGCCCCATTAAGATCTCTATCTTCCCCAGAAGAGGAAATCGTCGGCACTTTGAGCGGTACAATTAGCATCGATCGTCTCGCTAAAGAAATTAAGGAATTAAAATACGGTCAGGGGAGTTATGCTTTTGCAATTAATTCTCAGGGCGTACCGATCTTACACCCCGATCCCAATAAGGTAGGAACAGAAGATCGCACCGCAGCCAGCTTGCTCGATTCAGAAGAGCCAGATTTAGCCGCGATCGCGCGGAAAATGCAAGCACGGGAAAAACAAATTGAACAAATAACTCTCAATGGCGACTCAGTTTATATAGCTTATTTTCCCTTAGACGAGACAAATTGGTCAGTAGCTTTAGTGATTCCTAGCGAAAATATTGAAGCAGAATTGTTAGAATTAAACATCTTAGCAGGTGTGTTAGGAGTATTGCTAGCACTGGGAACAGTAGTCGCACTTCGACAAGTACAATTATTCGAGCAAACCCGCGCCCGCGCTGCAAAAGAAGCTTTACTTAATCGCTTAACAAATCGCATTCATGCTTCTTTGGATTTAGAGGAAAGTTTACCCGCTACCTTAGCGGAATTTGCCAATTTACTAGGTTTAGAGCGAGTTGTTTTTGGTTGGGACGACCGCCAAAATCAAACATTAGAAATTGTTTGCGAATACCGTCAACCAGAGTTACCCAATTGGAAAGAAAATTTTAGTTGTTTCTCTTTACGAGATCTAGAAGCCCGTTTGTTATCTGAAAGTAAAACAGTTCAACTAAAACGAGAAAATCAAACCCATATTGAACTGAAAAGCGGTCAATATCAAGCCTTAGCAATTTCTACTCAAATCGGCCATCAAGGTTACTTAATCTGTATTCACGGTACTCCCTGGTTATTAAGTAAAAGCGAAAAAGAATTATTAGACGCGATCGCCAATCAACTCGCGATCGCTTGCACTCAATCTCTACTCTACAAACAAACTCAACAACAAGTTAAACTCCTTGATAGCGCTCTTTCTTCTCTCGAACGCGAACAACAGCAACTACGAGAAGTAATTACCAGCGCTCCTGTAGCAATGGCAATGTTCGATTTATCAATGCGCTATTTGGCTCACAGTCAGCGATGGTTACAAGATTATGACTTAGGAAAAGAATCTTTAATTGGTAAATCCAATTACGAAGTATTTCCCGACTTACCTAAACGTTGGACAAACGAACTAAATCGTGCTTTTGCAGGAGAAATAGTTCATTGTCCTGAAGACATTTGGGAAAGAGCAAACGGCGAGAAAATTTACCTGCGCTGGGCAGTTCAACCTTGGTATACTCCAGAAAAAGAAATTGGTGGCTTAGTCTTAGCTACACATCGGATTGACGAATTAGTTCAAGCGAGAGAAGCCGCAATCAACGCAGCCCGTTACAAATCTCAATTCCTCGCTAATATGAGCCATGAAATTCGTACTCCGATGAATGGCGTTTTAGGTATGGCTGGCTTACTCAGACGAACTCAACTCGATCGCCAACAACGCGAATATACCCAAACAATTGAAAATAGCGCCCAACATTTATTAACTTTAATTAATGATATTCTTGATTTCTCTAAGCTCGAAGCGGGAGAAATGCAACTAGAAAAACTTGATTTCGATCTCTTGAATTGCTTCGATGAAGTAATTGAAGTTCTCGCTCCTCAAGCTGAAGAAAAAGGGATCGAACTAGCTACTTTAGTTAATTCTCAAGTCGTTCGCAAGTTACGCGGAGATCCAGCCCGCTTGCGTCAAGTGCTACTTAATCTTATCGGTAATGCAATTAAATTTACCGACTCTGGAGAAGTGGTTTTACAGGCAAAAATGGTTAGTCAAACCACCAAAACAGCAACAATTCGTTTTGCTGTCAAAGATACAGGAATCGGGATTCCTTCAGAAGCTCTAAATAAGCTCTTTCAATCATTTTCTCAAGTTGATGCTTCAACTACACGTCAATATGGAGGCACCGGTTTAGGACTAGCGATTTGCCAACAATTAGTAACTTTAATGCAAGGAGAAATTGGTGTAAAAAGCGAGCTTGGCGTTGGTTCAACTTTCTGGTTTACTGCTCGCTTTGCTAAACAAAATGTTACTAAGGTTCCCGAAGTTCCGGCAATTTTAAGTAAACTCAAATGCTTAATTGTTTCCGCAAGCGCCACAACTTGCCAGTCAGTACGTTATTTACTTAAAACTTGGGGAATAGAACATCTTGATGAAGCCGTAGATCGTACTGAAACTTTGCAAGCGTTGCATCAAGCAGCTACTTCTGGAAATCCTTATAAAATCGCTATTATTGATACTCAATCAGCTTCAATCGACCTTGAAGATTTAGTTAGAACAATTCAATCAGATCCCCAACTAGAAACAACTGAAGCGATCGTCATGACTTCGATAAAACATCAAGATCGAATTCAAAAGTTAATAGATTTAGGAGTTTCTAATTACTTAAGCAAACCAATTAGAGCTTCTCAACTTTTTGACGCGCTGATGAATGCTCTCGCAAATCTATCGTCAGAAATTGCTTCCCAAATTAGATCGGACGAATTTTCAAATAATACTTATCCAGAAAATTCTGACACTTTTACTAGATCAGAAAAATTGTCTGGTTTGGAAGTCTTGCTGGTAGAAGATCATCCAACTAATCAACAAGTGATTTTAGGTCAACTGGAGATGTTAGGCTGTGTGGCTGATTGTGCGAGTAACGGTGAAGAAGCACTTTTATTTCTCAGTAAAAAAAGTTATGATTTAGTTTTGATGGACTGTCAAATGCCAGTGTTAGATGGCTACGAAACTACTAGACAAATACGCCAAAAAGAAGGTCAAAATAATCATACAGTAGTTATAGCTTTGACGGCTCACGCGATGCCAGAAGACCGCAATAAATGTTTAGCTGCGGGAATGGATGATTATCTTAGCAAACCAGTGGTTTTGGAAGGTTTAGCTGAGATTTTAGAACGTTGGGCAAAAGTTACAGATCGTAATTCTTTTGAGAAAAAAGATACTCAAGAAAATACTATCGAACCTGTTGCTAAAACAGCAGATAGTAATGGTAGCATTAAATCAGAAAATTGGGAATCGCGCTTACAAAAAATTGTTGATTGGCAGCGTTTAGAAAGAGTTTCTCGTGGTAAAGCAGCATTTCAGAAACGCTTATTAGAAATTTTTGTTAAGACTACCGAACAGGATTTAGTTGCCTTGAAAGCGGCAATTGAGGCTGAGGATACTAAAAAGATACAAGCAAAAGCGCACCGGATTAAAGGTTCGGCGGCGAATGTAGGAATGCTTAATTTGCCAAAACTGGCGGCAGAGTTAGAGAAGTTAGCTAAGTCTAAAAGTTTGCAATCAGCAAAGGAAGTTTTCGAGGATATTGAACGAGAGTTTCTTGAACTTGCATCGGTAGTAAATTCTTAAGTTAAAAATGAGAAAAATTGTCATTGGTGTGATGGGTCCGGGAGACAATGCTACTAAAGGCGATCGCGAGAATGCTTATCAATTAGGTAGGTTAATTGCTCAAGCCGATTGGGTACTACTCACTGGTGGGAGAAATGTGGGGGTGATGGATGCAGCAAATAAGGGTGCCAAAGCTGCTGGTGGCTTAACTGTAGGTATTTTACCAGGTAATAATACTTATGGTATTTCCGAAGCAGTAGATATCGCGATCGCCACCGATCTCGGTAATGCTCGCAATAATCTTAACGTACTTTCTAGCGATGTCGTAATTGCCTGCGGAATCGGTGCGGGTACAGCATCGGAAATTGCTTTAGCATTGAAAGCAGGTAAACCAGCGATCTTATTAACCGAAGATCGCATCGTCCAAGATTTTTTTACCAGTATCGCACGATCTCAGCTTTTGTTTGCAACTAACCCTCCAGACGCGATCGCCCTTGTTAGGGGATTGATAACTGATAACTGAATCCCCAATCCCCCTAGGGATGGATGCTCAAATTTCACTAAAATTACTATAATTCTTTAAGTTTTATTGCGATAGCTTGGTAAAATTTAAGCTGATGACTCCTAATGCCCTCAATTGACTAAATTCAATTTGGAGCAAAAAAGAAAACAGAGAGGAAAGAACACAATGGCATACGAACTTCCACCATTACCTTACGATTACAAAGCACTCGAACCTCATATTTCCGCTAGTACCCTTGAATTTCACCACGACAAGCACCATGCTGCTTACGTGAAAAAATACAACGCGGCGATTGAAGGTACAGAATACGCAGATATGCCGCTCGAGGAAGTCATCAAAAAAATTTATGGTGATGCTTCTAAACAAGGTTTATTTAACAACGCTGCTCAAGCTTGGAACCACACTTTTTACTGGAACAGCATGAAACCCAGTGGTGGTGGTGCGCCTTCTGGAGCAGTTGCTGACAAAATCAAAGCTGACTTTGGTAGCTACGACAAATTTAAAGAAGAATTCAAGCAAGCTGGTGCTACTCAATTTGGTAGCGGTTGGGCTTGGTTAGTCCTAGATAATGGCAAACTGGAAGTTATCAAAACTCCTAATGCAGAAAATCCCCTCCATTTAGGAAAAACCCCCTTGCTGACAATGGATGTTTGGGAACACGCTTATTATCTCGACTACCAAAATCAGCGTCCTTCTTACATCGATACCTTCCTCGATAGCCTCGTAAACTGGGACTTTGTTGCCTCAAATATGTAGCGCTTAATCGAGAGGACAAACAAAAAGAAAAAAATTAGTTAATAATTAAAAAGTTTAGCTGTTAGAGCTTGATTTTCAGGCAGTTAACAGCTAAACTTTTTTACTTAATTAACGCTCTCAATACTTATGAATCTACGCATCGGTAACGGCTACGATATCCACAAATTAGTCCCAGGACGACCTTTAATTCTCGGTGGTGTAGAAATTCCCCACGAATTGGGATTACTAGGACACAGCGACGCTGATGTCCTCACCCACGCGATTATGGACGCAATGTTAGGTGCATTAAGCTTAGGAGATATCGGACATTATTTTCCTCCCACCGACCCCCAATGGAAAGGAGCAAATAGTTTAACCTTATTAGAGCAAGTTAACGAACTTTTGTTAGCACAAAATTGGCAAATTAGCAATATAGATTCGGTAATTGTTGCCGAACGTCCGAAACTAAAACCGCATCTCAAAACAATGCGTGAAGTCCTTGCTAAAACCTTAAACATTAACCCCAACCAAATCGGAATTAAAGCTACTACCAACGAAAAATTAGGTCCCGTAGGACGCGAAGAAGGAATTTGTGCTTACGCTGTCATTTTATTAAATAATTAACCACAGATAAACACAGATTAACGCGGATAAGTAATACAATTTATCTGTGTTTATCTGCGTGCATCTGCGGTTTCTATTTTAACCAGTTTTCCATAGCTTCTGTAGACTTGACTAAGTGCATTCCCGCTTCAGCAAATCTTTTAAAAGCTTCGTCAGCTTGAGGTGTATAATCTACAACTCCAGGAACTACAACTGGCGAAGTACAATCTGCAAGTAAATAGATGTTTTGGGTTAAATTAGCATCTCTAGTTTGGATTTCATTTAATAAGTCGCTAATTGTCCAAGCAACACAATGACTTTTAGCTTGTCCTGCGATAATTACTGCATCAAATTCGAGTAAATATTCAATCAAAGCTGTGTTTTTTTCCGCGATTTTCTTACCTCGATCATCTTCTAAAACTTCTGGTTGTAAGACTGAGTAATTTTCAGTTAAAGGATTACTTCCTTTCATTTCATAACGAGTCTGACTATCTCTGGCAATTGAATGGAAAAACAAGGCTTCTTCAACCGCAGAAACTAACGCATGACCAATTCCACCTAACATTCCATGATAGGGCCAAATTGTTAAAGGAAATTTGCCACTATTACTTAATTGTTTTGTGTAATGGAGGGCGTATTTTTCTAAGTCTTGGTAATTCCAACTGGAAAGATTATCGGCGACAGCAGGATTAACTTTCCAAACTCCTTTTTCGACATCTTCTAGAGAAATATTAGTTGCATTTGGTTGAGGATGTTCGCCTTCTTGGTTAAGCCAAAAACGCGGATGAAAAATTTGCATTGAAGTATGAGTATCCATTGTTGCTGTTATCTGAGTAATAGTTCCCAAATTACGATAAATAAATTCGCACAAACGGATATTATCTTCAATTGCACCTCGACCAGATTTACCAGCAACAAATAATTCAAAATCTGGATGACAAAAAGTATTTTGTACGTCGATAAGTAACAAGCAAATTCGAGTTTTGTCTGTTGCTGCGGCTGGGATATTGTGAGATTTTGCCCAATTTTGAGCTTCGACGAATCTTTCTTGATAAGGTACTCGCCAAACTTCGCTGACTTTAGTAGTATTGAAGAAAGAGGGAAGGGGAAGTTGCTGGGTAGTTGGGGATGACATAATCTTACTCCTAGCTGCCTTTGATTTTATCCTACAAGACTTTATGTAGTTATTGCGTAACTACAACAATTATAGTCTTCCCTTAATAATCAGCTAGTTTTTTAGAAAATATTTAGCTAAAATTTAATTTATTCGGAGTAAAATAAGAGTTATCATGATCAAATCAAAAGACAAGATTGAATTACCATCTAGCGCCGAATTACCTGAGTCGGATGGCTTACCTGTGGATAACGAATTACATATTTTAGTCCCTAATTTTCTCGGCTTTATTCTTGGTTTCATTTGGGCGGAACGCTTTGATTGGTTCTGGGGAACTAATATGGGTATATATTACTCTAGAAGTGTCCATCCACGAGTACCAATTGTTCCCGATGGTTTTTTGAGTTTAGGAGTAGAACGAATTCGGGAAAATAGACTAAGAAGAAGTTATGTTGTTTGGGAAGAAAACGATATAGCTCCCATTTTTGCTTTGGAAATTGTCTCACTAACTCCTGGCGGTGAATATGACGAAAAAATGAGGAGATATAGTCAATTGGGTAGTCTTTATTATCTCATTTACAATCCTGATTTTTGGCAGCGAGATAGACGGGAACCTTTTGAAATGTATCGCTTAGTAAATGGAACCTATCAACGTCAAATTGGAGAACCTTTTTGGATGCCGGAAATAGGTTTAGGAATTGGACGTAGTATCGGTTTTCATAAGGGTTTTCAGCGCGAGTGGTTGTACTGGTTTGATGAGAGGGGAAATCGTTATAATTCTCCAGAAGATACGGCAATTCTTGAACGACAACAACGTGAATTAGCAGAACAAGAAGCTAATCAGTTAAAGAGTTTACTTGCTCGCTATCAAAACAGATTTGGTGAGTTAGCTGAAAATGAGTAGGTGAAAATAGTTTAATGAGTTATGTGTTAGGAATTGATGGAGGTGGAAGCAAAACTATTTGCCTGCTTGTAGATGCCAAAGGTAATATTTTGGGGCGAGGTGAAGCGGGAAGTTCTAATTATCATACGGTGGGTAAATTAGCGGCTTTTCAATCAATTCTTGAAGCTATAAGTAAGGCAATTGGTGAGAAAAATAATCTGGAAATTGAAGGAATTTGTTTTGGTTTAGCTGGTGTAGGTCGTCCGCAAGATAGGGAAGTTGTAGGAGGTTTTATTCAACAACTTCAAGAAAGCAATTTGGGTGCAAATTTTTTGTCTCTTTCACCAGCAAAAATAATTGTTACTCACGATGCAGAAATTGCTTTGGTTGGTGGAATTGGTGGTGCGGTTGGGGTTGGGGTTATTGCGGGAACTGGTTCAATTGTTTTTGGATGTAATTGTCAGGGAGAAACTTGGAGAGTGGGTGGTTGGGGTCATGTTTTAGGAGATGATGGTAGCGGGTATAAAATTGCTATTTCTGGTTTACAAGCAGCACTGAAAGCTTATGAAGGACGCTCTCAAAAAAGTTTAATTCAAGAGCTTTTGCAAGGGAATTATGGTATTATGAATTCAGCAGATATAATTGCGGCTGTGTATCGAGAAGGTTGGGGAGTAAAAGAAATAGCAGCTTTGGCTCCTTTGGTTGGTGAGGCTGCAAATAAGGGCGATAAAATAGCTAGACAAATTGTTGAACAAGCGGCGATTGATTTGGTAGAAGCTACGCGGGTAACGATAGATAAACTTTTTCAGCAAACGGAAGTTGTTGAAGTAGTTATTGTGGGAAGTTTATGGCGAGGTTTTGATTTAATGCGAGGAAAATTTACTGCTGAATTAAAGTTGCTATTTCCGCAAGTAAAAGTTATTTTACCTCGCCACGAACCAGCTTATGGAGCGAGTTTATTAGCTTTAAAAAATTTGACGGAATGTGGCGATCGCTACGGACTCGTTTGATAATTTAAGGTAAGTTAGGGCAAGTGGGACGATAGGGTTCGTTACCTAGATACTGCTGCCATTCTTCCTCATAGAGATTACGAGTCAAACTGCGACAAGCTTCAGCAATTAAATCCGGCGATCGCCACAGCCACACTCTTGCTGTACCATCAGAGCTATTAGTAGCAATATACTTGCCGTTAAGACTAAATTCTACCGCCCAAACACAATCTTCGTGGGTCATCCGTCCAATTTCGCGTCCTGTGGCAATTTCCCACACTCTCGCGGTACAATCAGCACAAGCTGTAGCCAAATATTTGCCATCGGGACTAAAAGCAATACTTTTGATATCTCTACCTGTTTCTCTGACATCCCAGTCGTGACGCATCGAAGTAACTTTTGACCAATCTTTTACTCGCCAAACTTCAATGATTCCATCGTAGTTTCCCACCGCTAAATATTCCTCATCAAAACTAAAACTAACGGCGGTAGAAAGACATTCTAAGTGTTCGAGAGCAATAATTTCTTCAAGGAGAAAAACATCCCAAATATAAGTAAGATTTTCGACAACTACTGCTAAATATTTACCTTGATAACTAAGTGCTAAATCTTGCACTTCGCCTTCCTGGGGAAAACTTTTGACCTCGCTATTTTCGTTTAATTGCCAAACTTTTACCAAACGATCGCTAGTAGCGATCGCTAAATTCCTTCCATTTCCACTCCAAACTGTATTGAGGATATTACTATTATAAGTCAAATAATATTTATTTGTTTCAATTTCCATAGATTGTAAGCAAACTTCGCCTTCATCAGCAACTACTAAATAACGCCAGTCGGGAGAAATAGCTAACACTTTTCGAGCGGCTAAACTAACAATATTCTGACCAGTTTTTATTGACCATAATTGCACTTCTCCTTGACAAATTGTTGCTAATGTTTCTAAATTTGGGTTAAAGGAAACTCTGCCTTGACTACCACCAGCGCAAGGTAAACAAACAACTTCTTCACCAGTATTAATTTCCCAAACTCGTCTTGCAGGAGAATATCTGCCAACTGTTGCAATTTTTGTTTCATCAAAGCTAAAAGCAACCGCAATAGTCGGATGAGTAATCCGAGCAACTTCTGTACCTCTATTTAAGTTCCAAACATAAACAACCTCAAAACAATTGACGCAACACAAACTATTACAGTAATAACGTCCGTCATCAGCACTCGCTAAATACTTACCTTGAGGACTAAAATTTAAAGCTACTGCGTTACCTTTATGAGTTAAACAAGTAACTTGCTCGCCGCTAAAAACATTCCAAATGTAGAGATTAGAATCGCGACTTTCTACAGCCAAACATTTACCATCTTCGGTAAAAACTACATGACTAACAAAACCTTGATATGTCTTCGCCGTGACTTCTTTTTGATGAGCTAAATCCCATATTTTAGCAGTATTGTCCATACCTACAGTAGCTAAAAATTGACGATCGGAGCTAAACGCGATCGCGCGAACTCCTTCCTCATGGCTCAAACAAATTTCCTCACCGTTAGTTAAATTCCAAATTCTCACTAAATCATCTTCGCTAGCAGCCGCTAAAAACCGACCATCTTCACTAAAAGCAAGATATTTGATCTCAGCTTTGCTAGCAAAAGTAAAATATTTTTGGGTTGTCAAATTCCATAATCTCACCGTATTATCCAAGCTAGCCGTTGCCAAAAATTGACCATCAAAACTCAAAGCCATTGGGTTAATAATCGCGCGATCGCGAATCATTAATTTTGGTCGTGCTACGATCGCTGAAGCAGGTTGAATTGAGTGGATTTCCTCTTCTGCTTGCACATTCCAAACTTGGAGACAATCACTCTCATTTAAGGTTGCTAAATAATTACCATCACCACTAAAAGCAGCAGCTAATACCCATTCAAATTGATTCTCCTGCATCGACGCAACGGGACGAGGTAATAAAGCCAAACCGCGACGTAAAGTTTGAGCGCCTTCTAAGGTGGGATAACGTCGTAAAGATTCTACTGCTAAAAGCACACTTCTGACTAACAAATCACTCGATGTGCGCCGTAACATTTCCGCTTGTACCGCTAATTGATGAGCGAGAGCAATTTGCTTTTGTTGTTGGGCTTCCTCACAAACACGCCGCCAACGTTCTGCCTCTTTTTCATGATAAATTTTACTTGCTTCAATAAAATTTATTTCGCTTGCAGCTAGATCCTCAAAACGCTTTTCTTGCCAAACTTCTGCTTTCGCTAACAAAGCTTTTGGTAATAAAAGATCCTCCTTGCGCTCGCCAACTTCCCACTGATTAATAGCAAAGCGTAATTGTTCTTGCCAAATGCGAAATTCGCGGTCTATTTCCATCCACTGACGCAAACGTTCCCAACCAGAAATTAAAGCTTCGTGAACAATTTCTACAGTTTCTTCTCCCGTAGCTTTATCTCTCCCAGTAACTACCAAACGAGCATCAGCCAAACGCATTACTAAATCGGTACTATTTTCTCCTAATTGAGTGCGCGTTGCTAATCGACGAGTATCGGCAGTTCCTTCACCAGGACGTACTAATTGAATAAAAATTTGTTGTGCTTGTTGCTTTGCTTCTGAATGCAGAGAATCATAAACTTTTTCGGCGTGTTGAGCTAAAGCTAATTCTACGCCACCAATTTCTTCATAAGCTTTGTGAGTTAAAACAAATTTAACTTCTGAGTCGGAAGTTGGTAAATTTAATTGCCAATCTGCTAACGATTTTTCCCATAATAAAGTTAACGCAAATTCGAGCAAAGGAAGATTACCTGGTTCCTTACTGACAGCTTCCAAAATACGCTCAGTTAAACCAGTTTCAATCTCCACACCAATCATTTGAGCAGGTTTGGCGATCGCTTCGCGCAACTCTTGATTATTCATCGAACTCAAATTAACGATCGCACCTTGTAAACAATCGCTAAAAGCCCGATGCGCGATCGCATAACCATAAAAATCTGCTCTCAAGGCGATCGCCAACTTAAAATTCGACTTAGGTTGAGCCATCGCTGCTTGTAGCGCGATCGTTAATTCATCTAGAAAACGCCGTACCTCCTCAGCCGAGGGACAAAGCGTAAATAACTCTTCAAACTGATCGATGACTAATAATAACTGCTTCGCTTGGCGGTTTTGCTGCAAAACTTGCTCAACCACATCCCGCAAACCATATTCCCCCAAACGCAACATCGTCGCCAGTTTTTTGATTTCCTTTAACTTATCAACTTCGCTAATTTCCAGTTGTAGCGCCGGAATCAAAGCCGCAGCTAAAGCATAAAAAGGACTATTTCCTAACCTTACCGAGACAATAATCCAATCTGAATCTTGCGAAAGAGAATAAATCAAACCAGCCGCGATTACCGAAGACTTACCACTTCCCGAAGCACCAACCACAGCCACCAGCGATCGCGATCGTACCGCTTCTAACAACTTTTCGGTAAACTGCTCTCGTCCGAAAAAGTAAGCTGCATCCTCTGTCTTAAAAGCAGACAAACCGCGATAAGGACATGAGAGCGAAGATAACTGCTCCGAAGATAGAGGATCTTGTACTGCTAACGAGTCAGAGCGAAACTCCTTTTTGTACCCCGCGCGATCGAGCAAATAATAGATATTATCCCAACGAATCTTGATTTGTTCCTCAAGTTTCGTTTCTAGTAAAGCTTCAACGTAGCGATACAGCCCATTCGAGAGAGCCACTTTTACCGTACCCAGTGAATCACCTAACTCCAAAGCAATTTTTTCCGGACTGTGAAGGCAAAGCAATCCTCTCAAATAGCACTTTTCGACAGGCGTGAGAATTTTCTTCCGGTTATTTAGCCCATTATAGATTTGCTTGGCTGCCGTCAGATCTCGATAAAGCTTTTTTAACTCCCAAGTCTCTTCAGCCTCAACAAACTTATCATCGTGTTTTCTCGATTGCCTGGATCTCGATGCCACCACGCCATCAGTCTCCGCTAAACCCACATCTTAGATCCTAACCATTTTCATAACCAAAATTATGATTTTTATCAGGAGACTAGCAAGCAGGAAAATTTATATCTTATAGGAGAACAGATTTCGAGGGAAATAAATCTCGCCTTTACTACATTTGGTAACTGATTTACTCTGTTACCACTCGTAGCAGAGATTTTCCAAAAGAATCATAAGAGATCTTCGGGGTGTAGTTATCGATCCTCCCATCATCTAAGTGCGTCGAGCGAACGATAATAATTTCTTTTGGAATCAGAATTTGACTGTCAGGACACAATCTTAGTCCGCAGATACACGAATTTACCCTCAAACCAATTCTTAGCTCGATTTCATTGAATCGTACTGGGAAAAGGTTATAGTCTGTTGTCGAACACATAAGGAGTGGTAATTTTGTAGGTGCGTGTTTTGATGTAGTCTGTCTGCACAATGCGGGCATTCTGGCTAGAGAGTTTAGGGGTAAGCACTTTTATTGCCTGTCGGGGTGAATAAAGGTAATAAAGTTTGGCTACCCTTTATTGACGGAGACTTTGAGAAGGAAAATTTTAATCGTAGGTGTTGGCGCATCTACGGTTTTTTGTTTTGGGGGATTGGGGATTGGGGACTGGGGATTGGGGATTGGGGATTGGGGGGAGACAAGGGGGACAAGGGGGACAAGGAGGAGGGTGAGGAATTAGGGGATAAACTGATAACTTTTAACTGTTCGCTGATAACTGGTAACTGCTAACTGATAACTGATAACTGTTCACTGGTAACTGATAACTGATAACTGATAACCCCAATCCCTTAAAATTCTGCACTCAAAGGAGTACGGGGGAAAGGAATCACATCACGAATATTACCCATTCCAGTCATAAATTGTACCAGGCGCTCGAATCCTAAACCGAAACCAGCGTGAGGTACTGTCCCATAACGACGTAAATCGAGATACCACCATAAATCTTCGGGGGACATTTCGGTTTCTTGGATGCGTTTTTCTAAGATATCTAAACGTTCTTCCCGTTGGGAACCGCCGATGATTTCACCAATTTTGGGTGCGAGTACGTCCATTGCAGCGACTGTCTTGTCGTCATCGTTTAAACGCATATAGAAAGCTTTGATCCCTTTTGGATAATCTCTGACAATGACTGGTTTTTTGAAGAGTTCTTCGGCTAAATAGCGTTCGTGTTCTGATTGTAAATCGGCTCCCCACTCGACGGGAAACTCAAATTTACGGTCAGCTTTTTCGAGTAACGCGATCGCTTCTGTATATGTTATCCGCTCGAAGTCGTTATTGATGATATTATCTGCCGTTGCGAGGACAGTATTATCAATACGCTGGTTGAAAAATTCCATGTCTTCGGCGCAATTTTCCAGAACGTATTGGAAAATGTACTTGAGGAATTCTTCAGCTAAGTCCATATCTCCTTGTAAGTCGCAGAAAGCTATTTCCGGTTCTACCATCCAAAATTCTGCCAGGTGACGGGAGGTGTTAGAATTTTCGGCGCGGAATGTCGGACCAAAGGTATAAACATTTTTAAACGACATTGCCATTACTTCGGCTTCGAGTTGTCCGCTAACGGTAAGATAAGCTTGTCGTCCAAAGAAGTCTTGTTCAAAGTCAATTTCTTCGCTGTCGAGACGCGGAATTTGCTTTAAATCTAAACTGGTGACAGTAAATAACTCTCCTGCACCTTCGCAGTCGCTAGCGGTGATTAAAGGCGTGTGTATCCACAAGAAACCTTTTTTTTGGAAAAATTGATGAATGGCGTTAGAAGCGGCGTTACGGACGCGAAAAACAGCCCCGAGAGTATTTGTGCGCGATCGCAAATGTCCGATCGTACGCAAAAATTCAAATGAGTGGCGTTTCTTTTGTAAGGGATAGGTTTCGGGATCGGATTCGCCGTAAACTTTTAAGTGATTGGCTTGTACTTCGATACGCTGTCCTTTTCCTTGGGAAGCAACTAATACCCCAGTTACTTCTACTGAAGCGCCTGTATTAATTTTTTTCAGCAAATCGTTGTAATTTGGCAACTGGGGATTGAGTACCACTTGCAGACTCGCCATTGATGAGCCATCATTAACTTCCATAAAGGCAAAATTCTTTAACTCGCGTTTGGTACGCACCCATCCTTGAATGGTTACTGACTCGTCCGGCTGACCGTTTTTGAGAATATCTGCAATGCGTTGCGTTGCCATGTTGTCTCTTACCTAAAATTACCAGATTTCACTTTATTTAATTATTTTAGTGGGGCGCACGGTTGTACGCCCTTCGTCCCTAACCATTAACTAGAAGTTAACCTGCACAAGATTTGAGTAGCCAACCGATAACTACTCCCAATCCACCAAAGCGTACTGCTTGCCAAAATGGTTCTTTTAAGCTATCCCAGCTAAAGAGACTACTTTCTAAGTTTAGTTCGATTGTGTCTAACTCTTGCTGAATTTGGGCTAATTCGGCTTTAATTTCCGGAGAATTACGGACTGGGCGCGGTTGTTGTTGAAGTTCCTGCTGACGCTGAAGAAGTTGGGTTTGGATTTCGCTGTCTCGCTTAACTTGTTGATAGCGTTCGTTGAGAGCGTGCAGCGATCGCTCTACTTCTGCTAAAGTTTGTGCTAATTCGGCTTCGTTGCCCTCCGGCTGACGAGAATTTTTTCGAGGCATTTTACACTATATTTGAGATATTACTTGCTCGAATTTTTTGTATGTCTCAATCCACTCAGTCTCAGTTATCGAAAACCGATACCCTCAACCAATTTACCACTATTGAACTCGCTCAGACACTAGCCGAACGAAACGCGATCGCTCCTCTAGACTGGCATCGTCTCAAGCGTAATCGCCAAGCACAAGCTTTACAGCACGTTAGTGCTGCTTTAGTCTTTTTGCTCAAACAACAACCCTCAGAGGCGCTGCTACACCTCCGTCAAGCGACAGGATGGCTCGATCGTTCAATTTCCGCACCTCCCTGCCCTACTCACGGCACGAAGGAAACTTCTAACTAACTCAATAGCGGTTGTCGTCTTTTGCTACTTTTAACTTGTTTAGAAAGCCTTAATTTCGTTCCTTGATTGTTCCAGTGAACTTGATCGAAAATTTGGTGCAGAATGCAGAAGCCGCGACCGCTTTCTGATTCTTCTTCCGGCAAAAGTTCTTCTGGAGAATCAGAACACTTGCAGTGTGGTTGAAAGCCCGCACCTTGGTCAGAAATTACCCAGGAGTATAAATCATTGGTGACAGAAAATTCTACTACTACGGTCTTACTGGGGTCGAGTTGATTCCCATGTTTGGCAGCGTTTACCAAGGCTTCTTGTAAACCCAGTCGCACTTCTGGCTGCCATTCTGGAGGAACCTTTGCCAATAATAAATCTAGAACTGGACAAAGATAAAGAGTGGATGCGAAGCTCATTTTGCCCCAGTTGCCTTGAGTCCGATGCAGTGAGATTGCGATCACGTGCTTGACCTCTAGCTTTGTTTGCAATAAAAATTAGATTCTGAGGAGGTAGAGCGCCCATTCGCCTGAAAGTTTAAGCGCTTTGAAAACAAAGTTCTGCTTGGGTTTTGCCACTGCAAATAGCTGTAATTACTATTTCTTAGCTGTTCTTCCCTAGGAAGAGATAAGTTTTGATTGAGAAGCAAGTTTTTCTTTAAGTTTTTCAAATGCCCTCCTGTTCGAGTAAAATTACAACTCTTCACTTTGTTCTGATTAGCTGAGGTTGGTAATTTAGTTGCTCTAACTAATCTCAAGCTTTTTGCGCCGTAGGCTTTGGCTTTGCTCATAGTGAAATTGAAGTATAATCGGCGCTTTCTTTAGCACCTAAGAGAAAATGATTTCCCCCGTTTTGGGTGTAGAAAACCGTACATTTCTTATTATACCGAAACTACTCCTAATACTCTAGAGGGGAAATGAGAATTGGTGATTAGTGATTGGGGAGAGGGGGAAGATGGGGAAGATGGGGGAGACTTGGAGGAATTAGAGGATAAACTGATAACTTTTAACTGTTCACTGCTAACTGAACCCAGTCCCCAGTCCCCAGTCCCCAGTCCCCAGTCCCCAGTCCCCAGTCCCCAGTCCCCAGTCCCTAGTCCCCAGTCCCCAGTCCCTAGTCTCTAATCGCTTAACTCGAGAAAAGCCGCAGCTTCGATGTGGGAGGTTTGAGGAAAGAAGTCAGCAGGTTGGACGTAAGTTAACTGGTAGTCGCCTTTTTGACAGAGTAATTGCAGGTCCCGGGCGAGAGTGGCTGGTTTGCAGCTAATGTAGACAATACGCTTGGGTTTGATTTGTAAGAGGGTTTCGAGAACGGCGCGATCGCATCCTTGTCTTGGTGGATCTAGTAAAATTATGTCGGGGATCGCTGATATTTGCGATAATAAGTCTTCTACTTTTCCTACCTTAAATTTAACGTTGTTAATGCCATTATTCTCAGCGTTACGCTGGGCTTGTTCGACGGCTGCGGCTTGGACTTCGATCGCGATCGCTTCTTTGACTCGTTTTGCTAAGGGTAAGGTAAATGTGCCGATCCCGCAATAAGCATCGACTAATAACTCTTTTCCCTGTAAATTGAGCATCTCGATTATTTTTGCTAATAAGGCTTCGGCGGCTTCGGTATTGATTTGGAAAAATGTTTCGGGACGCAGTTGCAAGTTAAGATTGGCAAATTTTTCTGCTAAAGAAGGTTGACCTGCGATACAAATTGTGTCTTGACCAAAAATAACATTGGTGCGCGATCGCTGGAGATTGAGACAAACTCCGACTAATTCCGGATAGCGTTGCATCCAGTCTTCAGCTTGCCGAGCGATCCCCGGTAAATTTTTCTCAGTAGATACCAGCGTTAATAAAATTTCCCCTGTATGCCTGCCAATACGCAGCGAGAGGTGTCGTAACTGCCCTTGATGACTTTTTTCGTCATAAATCGACCAACCGCGCTCCTGGATGTCTTTTTTGACTTCTGCCAAAAGCGGATTTAAGCGGGGATCTTGGACTGGACATTGATTTAAGTTAACCAATAAATGAGTATTGCGACGATAATAACCCGCTTGAACTTTGCCGCTACTAGATTTAGCGAGAGGATAGGTAGCTTTGTTGCGGTAGCCTAAACTCGCCTCACCCGTTAAAATTGGGGCAACAAAAGGCTCAGAGAAACCGCCAATTCTTGCTAAAGCTTGGACAACCTGGTTACGCTTGGCTTGTTGTTGAAATTCATCGCTAACGTGCTGCCATTGACAACCACCGCATTTGTCAGCCACGATACAGCGAGGACGTATTCGGTGAGGAGAAGCCGTCAATAGTTTGTCTAGTTTACCAAAAGCGTATTTAGGTTTAACGCGAACTAAACGAACCAAAGCGCGATCGCCTCGAACAGTATCCGGGACAAATACGACGATCTCGCCATAACGTCCCACACCATCACCGCGATCGCTTAAGTCCGCGATCTCCACTTCAACTAAACCACCTTGTTGCCAATCAGAAGCCAAGATTTCCTCACGAGGATAGTTTTTCAGTTTTTTCTTAACAAACTTCATAATAATTTATATTTTCCTGCAAAAATTTTATCTTCCGTCTACTCACCTCTCACCTCCGCAGCAATTGAGTAAAGCCGATTGTCCTCGAAGGATCTCGCGAAAACGATCGCTTAAATAGATTCTTCTCTCTTTCTATGTGACCCTGAGAATAGATAAACTACTAATGTTAAGAGTTTTCGCAATAATATGAGCGTAGTTAGTCAAGTTATTCTTCAAGCCGACGACGAACTCCGATACCCCAGTAGCGGAGAACTAAAAAGCATCAAAGAGTTCCTCAATACAGGTTCTCAACGGATGCGAATCGCCGAGACATTGGCGGAAAATGAGAAAAAGATTGTCGAACAGGCGAGTAAAGAACTCTGGAAACGCCGTCCAGATTTCATTGCACCCGGTGGAAATGCCTACGGTTCCCGTCAGCGATCGCTGTGTATCAGGGATTATGGCTGGTATTTACGCCTAATTACCTACGGGATTCTCGCTGGCGATAAAGGACCAATCGAAAAAATTGGTTTAATTGGCGTACGCGAGATGTATAACGCCCTCAATGTACCTGTTCCAGGTATGGTGGAAGCGATTCGTTGTTTAAAAGAAGCTTCTCTGGGTTTACTCAGTACCGATGATGCGAAAGAAGCAGAACCCTACTTCGATTACATCATCCAATCCATGTCTTAATTGATTGCACTGCTGTAATGTCGTCAGTTTGGAATTTTAGGGCTTTCGGGGTTGTCAGGCGATCGCCACTAAATAGCCTCTAGTCTTTTAATTCTAGCTGACGGCTGAGTGAGTCATTTTGCCAATAAAAAACCGACAGTTTTGTGAACCTGTCGGCTGCTGATGTGTTCCCTATTGATGACTCGGCTAGAGTTCAGTTGTTTATAGTATGAAGATTTTGCCGAATCAAAGTAGCGACAGCGATCGTTGCTACACTGTGAATTTAATCACTGCTTGCAACCCCAGAATCGGCGTGGAGTAAGCGATTAATCATTCACAAAATTAAAGTGAAGCGAGATCCAGGCTAGACGAACCACCAATCTCCAAGTCAAATTGCTTTATCAGTTAAATATTTATCAAGATGAGGAAGTTTGAAGGTTTCGATACCCCGATAATTGGCAAATCTATTAATCCTTTTCATTATTGTGGTGAGTGTGGATATACCACGACAAGAGATGTAGCAGCTAGTCAGGAAATTAGGAATCGTGGGATATCTGCGCTAGGGCATAGCGTAGCGGAAAATGTCTGTGGACTGGAAGCGACGGGGAGTATCACACGCGATGCTCTAGTTGGCACAGGACGAAGCAGAAAACCTAATTCGCGAGAGTTAGGAATCTCCCACTTCAAAACCACCTCGCTAAATGAGGTGGCTTAAGTGGGGGAGGATGTCAAGTCTTGGCTGAAAAAATTGCCTAAGCTATCACTAGGGTTACTTTTAGTCACCTATATCGTTTTCGGCTATATTATTTCGAGCGAAACTGACTCTTGGCAAATTTGGCTATTGTCAGCAGGTTTGGTTTTCCTGATTGCGTTAGGGTTTGCTGCGCCGATTAAATTAATCAGAACTTGTTTTGGCAGTTTAATCCAAACTGACACTAGAGCTTTTATCTCAGTGATTTTTTTGGCGTTTGCGGTGGTGGTAATGTTTACTTGGATGAAGTTGTTTATCCGGTTATTAGTTCTGATCTGTGCAGGTGCTTTAGCCCGCCTGGATTTGCAAATGGCTGAATACGAGGAATGGGCAGCTTTTGGGGTTATGGCAGTTATTTGTCTGGGCGGTTTCGCTTTAGGTTTAGTTACTCATCAGTTAATTACTGGTTTTGAGTTACCAACTTAGTCTTCTTCTGGTGGGATTACTTGTAATCTTCCTTCCGGGGTAACAACGATTTTACCACCGAGTTCTTGAATGCGACGAATTGCCGTTTCGCGAGTGCGATCGTCTACTGCATTTTGGAAAACAGTCATCCAACCAAAAATTTGAGCCGATTTACTGTCAGGATTTTTGGCTAAAGATGCGGCGGTTTTACGGGAAAGTTCGGCGACATAATCGCTATCTTCTTCGGAAGAGATATCCGCCCATTCTGCTGCGGTTTCGTAAGATTTTCTGGCTGCTTCGCTATCTCCTAAGAAGAGTAATTCGTCGGTTCCTTTGATTCGCCAGAGAAAGTAAGATCCAGAGGGAACTTCTGGAGTCATTGACTTTAATCCTTTTTCCATGATCGCAATAGAACGTTCTGGTTGGGCAGTATAAATCGCTCCGCTTACGGAAGCGTAGTAATAAGCAAATCGGAACAGAGGATCGCGATCGATAATAATGTCAAAGTAATCTAAACTTAGTCCATAACCGGTCGCTCTACGAGCTTCTACATCGCCAAAATACTGAAGAAATTGCAGGAACACCCAATCAGCAAATAAGTTGTCAAAGCCGAAAGTTGGTGCTTTTTTCAGTAAGTTAAGACGAACTTGTTCTAATTGTTCTTCTTTCTGGAAATCTTCGACAGATTTTTGGTTACTTTCCTGAGTAATACTTTCTAGTTGCGGGGCTTGCAGCCAGCCTATTGTCACGATTCCCGCGACGATTACTACGGCTAACCATAAGTATTGAGTGAGGTGGGAATACTTTTTCATGGCTATTGACATAATCAATAATTTGTGGTAAGAAACATTGGAGTGGAACTGGAAGAAAAGTTGTCATCCAGCGATCGCCGAATGGAAAAAATTGGGTAAGTTAAAGATAGGGAGAGTCGCTTGCGGCGATCGCGTTACTACTATTATCAGCCTAACAATCAGCCATGTCTGACAAAAAAAAGTTTAAGATGATTATCACGCTGCTTTCAGCTACAGCCTTCCTGGGCTCGACAATTGTCGGCATTTACAGTATGTTAGCTGGTAGCACTCGGCAACAAGTAGAAGCCGCCTCAACGA
This sequence comes from Oscillatoria salina IIICB1, assembly GCF_020144665.1. Taxonomy (NCBI): domain Bacteria; kingdom Bacillati; phylum Cyanobacteriota; class Cyanophyceae; order Oscillatoriales; family Oscillatoriaceae; genus Oscillatoria; species Oscillatoria salina. The sequence goes on from NZ_JAAHBQ010000025.1 coordinate 57,696, forward strand.
CGCAAACAGCCTCGATAGAGCAACAGCTAGTAGAGCAAGAAAAAGGTTTTGAGCGAGTCTTAGAGCGAGAGCCAGAAAATCAGTTTGCGCTTCAAGGATTAGTTGATACTAGATTAAAAATGGAAGACTTTGAAGGCGCGATCGCCCCAATGGAAAAACTGGTAGAGTTGAACCCAGAGCAACCAGAGTATAATGCCTTGTTAGCGGCGATCGAGCAGCAAGCAGCTAATAGAAATTCTGTAAAGTCTGGTAGTGAAAATAAATAACCAGTTCAAGTATATATTTAACTAATTATTTATTTTTAAACAAAACTGAACTAATAATGAAATGTAATATTTGTCAATCTCAAACCTACCAGTTCTCAAATGCAAAAATATTAAATAAATACAAGATAGATTATTTTCAATGTTCAAACTGTGGCTTTGTTCAAACTGAAGAACCCTTTTGGTTAAAAGAAGCATATTCCCAAGCAATAGCTTCTAGCGATGTAGGTTTAGTATATAGGAATCTAAATTTTGCTAAGATAGTTAGTGGGATAATTTTCCATAAGTTTGACCATAATGCTAATTTTCTTGACTATGGAGCCGGATATGGTTTATTTGTTCGGCTGATGAGAGATGCAGGATTCAATTTTTATTGGGAAGATAAATTTTGTCAAAATATTTTTGCAAAAGGGTTTGAGTCAACAAAAGATAGAAAGTACGAATTAGTTACAGCATTTGAGGTGTTTGAGCATTTTGTAAATCCTCTTAGCGAAATAGAAAATATCTTAAAATATTCACAAAATATTTTATTTAGTACAGAATTACTGCCATCTACGAATCCCAAACCCAATCAATGGTGGTATTACGCTTTAGAAGAAGGACAACACATTTCTCTCTACACCAAGAAAGCTTTATTGATTATTGCCGATCGATTTAATTTTCAATTATATTCTAATGACTCATCATTACATTTACTAACTCCTAAAAAACTTTCACCACTTTTATTTAATTATTTGTCTACTTCGGAATTAATAAAAAAGGAATCACTACTTCATAAAGACTATTTACAACTAACAGGAAAGATTGCCGATAGTCAAGATAAGAAACAAAAGAATGAGGATAACAATGCTCATAAGATGATTCCGGTATCGAAACTAAGAATTATTATTGATGGCGTGTTTTTCCAGTTATATAAAACTGGTATTGCTCGTGTGTGGCAGTCTTTGTTAGAAACATGGGTTGAAAATGGTTTTTCTCAACATATCCTTGTTTTAGATCGAGGGGGAACTGCTCCAGAAATTCCCGGTATTCAGTATCGCTTAGTCCCCCCTTACGACTATAGAAGAACTGATGCAGATCGCGAAATGCTACAGCAGATTTGCGAAGAAGAAAGTTCGGATTTATTTATTTCAACCTATTACACAACTCCGATAACAACACCCTCTGTTTTCATGGGTTATGACATGATTCCAGAGGTAATGAAAGCAGACTTAAACCATCCGATGTGGCGAGAAAAACATCAGGCAATAAGACACGCTTCTGCTTACATTACAATTTCGGAAAATACTGCCAAAGATTTAGTTAAATATTTCCCAGAAATATCTTTAGATTCAGTAACAGTAGCTCATTGTGGAGTTAGCAGTAAATTTTCACCTGCCCGCTTAGAAGAAATTAATACTTTTAAAAACAAATACGGGATTGCTAAACCTTATTTTCTACTCGTTGGTGCTACTGGAGGTTATAAAAATACAATATTGTTCTTTAAATCTTTTGCTAAAATTGTTAGTAAATCAGGATTTGAAGTCATTTGTACGGGCAAAGGTGGTGCGCTAGATGAAGAATTTAGAGCTTACTCTTCTGGTAGTGTAGTGCATACGTTACGACTCGGCGATGAAGAGTTGAGAACTGCATATTCTGGTGCTGTAGCATTAGTTTATCCATCTAAATATGAAGGGTTCGGGATGCCTATTATTGAAGCAATGGCTTGTGGTTGTCCGGTAATTACTTGTCCTAATGGCTCAATTCCAGAAGTAGCTGAAGAAGCAGTAATGTATGTTAGCGACGAGGATATTAATGGGTTAGCTAATGCTCTTTGCGATCTACAAAAGCCCGAAGTTCGTAATTCGTTAGTTGCCGCAGGATTGAAACAAGCCAAAAAATTCTCTTGGGAAACAATGGCAGAAAAGGTGAGTGCTGCATTAATAAAAGCTACTCTCTTACGGTTGAATCTCAAGGAGATTAATTTAATCATTTTTCCTGATTGGTCACAACCCGAAGAAGCATTAGGTTACGAATTGCAACAAGTGCTAAAGGCGATCGCCACTCACTCAGACAAAAACCAGATTACTCTACTCCTACACATCGAGGATATCTCTGAAGAAGATGCTCAATTATTATTATCTGCTGTCGCCATGAATTTGTTAATGGAAGAAGACTTAGATGTTTCTGAAGGACCGGAAATTTCTTTCCTGGGACAACTGAGTGAAATCCAGTGGGAATCTCTCCTTCCCCAAATTCAAGCCAGAATTATCCTTGAAAACGAAAATCAAGCCCATTCCACTCGTTACTTACCTGCGAATTTTACTTCTCATCACTTAGATAATCTCCAAGCAGAAATAAAATTTAGCTCGTATAGGGGAAGGGGAACCTAGTTTATTTAGCTACGTTTAGCTACTAGCTAATTTGTAGAAACAGACGAAGATACTGTTAACAAATCTTTGAAAAAAGTTCTAAAGCTATCAAAAAATCGCACCTAAAATTACTATTATAATTATGCCAAATTTATATATTATTGGAGGTGCAAACGGTTCTGGTAAAACTACTACCGCCCGACAAACACTTCCTAATCTTTTAGGAGTTTTAGAATATGTAAACGCTGATGAAATTGCTGCGGGGCTTTCTCCTTTTAACCTAGAATCAGTTATGCGATACTTGGATCGTCTATAATAATTCTGGAGTTGAACCTCAGTTAGTAGCTCAATCAGGTGATAAACAAGAGGTAATTATCTATGAATCCTCAATTTGGAATCAAATCATCCTCAATGAATAAACAGGAAATTCCTGTCGGCGAACTCCATCAAAAAATCGATGCTGGAGTTAAAAGTGCGATCGCTAAAGCCATAGAAAGACATCGCCGACTCGGAGAATCGATTAGTATTTGGCAAGATGGAAAAGTCGTTACTTTGACCGCAGACCAAATTCCTCCACCTTCATCAAGTTATCAAAGTTAGCTGTTATAACGCTGCCACATTTGTCGATAAGCATTCTCCATCTCGCGAGTAAACTGCTTTGCATTCCAAAGCGGCGAAGTTTGCCGAGACTTTTGCAACTTCCAAGCAACTTTTTGCCTTAAACTTTCATCTGTACCAAAACGAATTCCCCACTCAACATATTCTTCAGCAGTTGTGGCAATTCCCTCAGTTACGCCCACATTAGTCATAAAAGCATAACTATTGCGAGCAGCAAATTGTTTTCCCACTCGCGTTACTAAAGGAATACCCAACCAGAGAGTTTCTAAAGTCGTAGTTGCACCGTTATAAGGAAAAGTATCTAAGACCACATCAGCAATTTGTAAATTTGCTCGATGAGTATATTCATCGCGATCGATGTCTAAAAATATTAATCTTCTGGGGTCTACTTTCTCTGCTTCAGCAATTTCCGTGAAAAACTTTTGAATCGTCTCCTTATCTGCCGTACCCTTAATTAAAAAGTAGCTATTATCAACATTTTTCAGGATTCTCATTTGCAAGCGAGTAGTTTCTGGATGACGCTTAAATCCCCTTTGGCTACTTAAATAAACTACCGCATCTTCAGGAATATTTAAGCGATCGCGTCGCAAAGTAGGTATCCCAATTTCAAATCCGTTGACGGCGACATAAGTTTGGGGTAATCGCCAAATTGTTTCCCGATAATATTCTTGGGCATTTTTTGGCAAAACATAAGGATCGGCGATGAAATAATCAATAGCTGGTAGTCCCGAAGCATCCCAGCCCAGCCAAGTAACTTGTATTGGTGCGGGTTTCAATGCCATCACTGTACAAGTAGTATCTAAGGTAACGCTGTCCAAGTCAACGAGAATATCAATTTCATCTTCTCTAATTTGGGTAGCAATAGCTGCGGTATCGACACCAAAGCTGCGAACAGTATCTACTTTTTCCACAAACCAATTTTGCGTAAATGGGTTTTCGAGATTTTGGTTGATTAAGTAAAGATAAGTTTGGCAAGATTCTGCATCGCTATAGTGAAAAAGCCACCGACTCAACCAACCCACAGAATGAGAACGTAAGGTACTAGCAAGATAACCTATTTTTAAACGTCGCGATTTTGCTAAATTATTTGACCAAGATTGCTTAAATAAATCTGGACGCAGGGCTTGTAAATTTTCTTGGAAAATTTGAGCTACCTGATTTTGGAACCAACGATCTTCTTCTGGCCGATCTTGAAGATAAGGTAAAAAAGATGTATCTACAATTATACTGTTGCGAACAACTTCCGGTTGAGCAGTAGTTTGATGTTTCTCAAAGATTGACAAGAGTAAAGACTTATGATTTTTTGCCACTGGTGCGGCTTCTCCCCAAGCACCCGCCGATAGTAAAACTTTAAGTAACTCATGGTTTGCTACCAGTTTTGAGTTGAGACTATGACAGCGTTTATATAAATCTTTTGCTACTTGAATCGCTTCTTGATAGCATCCTGCTTTTAGGTAAAAACTTGACAAATGCTTTTGAGGATCGAGATTATTTGGCTCTAGCTGAAGACAAAGCTCCATCAAGCGAGCAGCAAATTTCGGTTCGTGGTATTTATGAGCTATCTGAGTTGCAGTTTTAATAGCAGGATAAATAAATTCTGCTGGCTTTTGAATATAAGGAAGACAAGCTTCGACAAATTTTAAAGTTTCTGCGGAAGGAAATTCTAAAAATTGGATAATTATTTTTAAGAGTAACTTTGAATCTATATCCCCAGGCTGATGTTTAGTCAATAATTCTGTGAGATGCCAATCTTGTAGTAGCTCATCAGAAAAATTGTTAATTTCTAGAGATAATTCTAGTAAATAAAGTACATTTTCGAGATAATTAGGAGCAATTTCACGTAAATGTTGCCGGATTAGCCAACTAATCTCTTGATGATTTAATTCTTTTTGTCTTTCAGCTTCTTTAGTCAGTATTTGCACTAATTCTTGAATCCATTTTGCTTCTGTATCGGGAGTAGCTTGAGCAAGAGCCAAAAACCAAGTTGTTTGAGCTACTTCTTCTTCTCCGCTTAACAGATAAGCAAGTCCTAAATACCAATAACTAGCAGTGTTATTCTCATCAGTTTCAATGTTTTGTTCGCAAAAATTAATTAATTCCTGGTAATTATCCTCTGAAAGTAGGGTTTCTGCTTGCTGGAGAAAATTCATTTTAATTACCTAAAAAACAATGGGTAATCTCTAAAGATTACCCGTTAAATTTAGATTTGTTTCTTAAAAGTCAGTTTTGCTGACTTGGTACGCCAAAAATTTTGGCAGTTTTAGTGAAAAGCAACACTAAGAATGTGTAAGTAAAATTGAGCGTCAGGTGTAGGTTGAATTGACAATATTTAACTCAAAAAACTTCTTTTTGGGCGGCACATCTAACTTAAGTGCAAAATACATCAACTTTACTCTTACCCAAAATCTTAGCTGCCGCCACAGCCACCGCCTGCTCCGCCCGATCCTACTTAACTTCCTAAAGCTTTACTAGCATTCTGACAACTAGGTGGCTGATTGGTGGTCGCGTTGGATTTGATATAATTTAATGAAGCAAAACCACCAACTAATCCAGGTACATCTGATTGACAAATAATCGAACCAGTAACAGCATTATTCGATTTGTTGGTATAGGCTTCTACGCCACCTTCATAACTACGCCATTCTCCTAGTGCATTTGCAGTTGTAATGACTAGGGTGCCATCAGTGTCATCAGGCTCCATATTGTAGTTATAATTCTTAGTTGTTGTTGTACCAGTGTCACCAGTAAGACTACCAGTAGCTAACTCGTCATAGCTAGTAGCAAAGCTTCCATCTTCACCAGCATATCTGATGCCTTGTTGTTTGTTAACTGTAGCGACGTTTTGTTTCGCTTCTGACTCTTTGGCTTTGTTACTTTGGTTGAGGAAGTTAGGTAAAGCAATAGCAGCCAAAATACCGATAATGATGATTACAACCAATAGCTCAATCAGGGTAAAACCTGCATTTGCTTTTTTCTTGTTGAGGAGTTGGAGGTATTTTAATTTCAGGTCGCTCTTCATTTTTTAGTCTCTCCTTGAGGTTGGAAATTGCTTGCTTTTTCTCTACTGAAACTAACTTACCCAGATTTGCTCGTTTACCGATCGCTCTCAGCAAAAAAATTTTTTCTCGCTGCCAAACCGATTCAAGCAGAACAGTCCAAAAGCAGATACAGAAAGGCTTCCAAGCGTGTTAACATTTCTTTAACTTCTGCCCAAGCTGTCTTTTGTGTCATCGGTTCGAGGGTGACAGGATGCACTGGTTTGAGTTTGAGCCATCTTTCTACGAGGGAAGTCACCGACTGTGGTTGTTCCCACAAAGGCAGTAAACAAGCAGCGATGTTACTCTCAATATGTATCGGGACGAGAGCAGGTGAAGTAATATACCTACTAATCTGGAAGGGTTTCATTTCCGCGATGCACTCCCGCATCTCTTGTTTGCATTTTTCAGTTTTGAGTTGCGGATGCAAGTAAACTAAAGCCTTTTCCCAATCTGAGTCAGTATATTCTTCGACGGGTTTAGTTTTTGCTGCTGCATCAGGATGACCGCACCAAAAATCTAATAATCGATGTATGGGATGAAGAAGTTCAAATAGATGTAATTTTCCTTCTTCGGACATATCCCCCAACCCAAAAGCGAGGTAAATTGGTAACTCATCGGGATTTTTGAACAAATCCATAATCTCCCAGTGCCGCCAGTTTACCATGCTGATAAATGTTAAATCTGCTGCTGTGAGTGCGTTAAATAGCTGGGGAATGGTGTAGCCTTTGTCTCCTTGGAAGAGGTAATTCATCAAAACTGTTTCTTTACCATTTTCTTTGTCTTCGTAATTAGGATTCCAAGTTTTAACTTTTAAATCTACGCCATTTTTTAAAGCTTTTATGGTTTCTAATGCCATTTCAATTTGCTCTTCTTCTGGGTTTTCTTCGAGTAATCCCATGATTTGAAACACTTCTTGAGCGCGAAAATAGTTAAATCTCTGTAAGGAACTATGCAAATTACTACGAATAATTCCTTCGGGTTTGAGAACTGCTTTCATTGCTCGTAAAGCAGCCGCAATGTCATCGAATAAGTAAAGTAGTTCGTCGCAATTGATATAGTCAAATTCTATTCCTAATGTGGGTAAGTCTTCGAGAGAAAGTACATGAAATTCGGCGCTACTATGACCGTGAAATTGCAAGCGTTCTCTAGCTAATTCGATGGATTTTTCGGAGAGGTCGATACCGACGATTTTCGCTCCTGGGTTTGCTTCAGCGAGGGCGAGTGATTTCCAGCCTGTACCACAACCTGCGTCTAAAATTATTTTTCCTTCAGTATTTGTAACTTGATGATTTCTGAGGTAGTAAGGTGTAATTAAGTTGTGAATAAAAAGTAGATTTCCATTATCTTTTGGCGATTTTTCAATAGGAACGCGGGGATAGGGACCGAAGTCAAATTGCTGACGAATTTTGTCTATTAGTTTTGTGGGTTGATTTTCCATTTGTAATTTTTATTTAGGGGCTGTGGGGGTTAAAATTTTTATTCTATCTTAGGGTAGCGCCCCCGTGCCTACCCCTACATTGTGTGACCTTACCCCCCAACCCCCTTCCCTGCGAGGGAAGGGGGAGTAAGAAGAGTTTTCACACACTCAAAATTCTCCCCTCTCCCACCAG